>JBIKID010000118.1:0-3278 GCA_044361815.1 Ilumatobacteraceae bacterium
TTGGCGAAATGTTAAACGTATGCTTGCCGCACGCCAAGTGGATCGACGTGTTCTGTGATCGTGGTGCCTTTGACGTTGATCAATCGCGCGAAATCCTGCAGGCAGGAGCGAAAGCTGGGCTTGGCACACGGATCCATGCCAATCAATTACAACAGGGTGGTGGAGTGCAACTCGGCGTTGAGCTTGGAGTTGCATCGTGCGATCACTGCACGCACCTCAATGAAAAAGATATTGATGCACTGTCGAGTGCAAATAAGACCACTGTTGCTACGTTGTTGCCCGCTGCCGAACTTTGCACTCGCTCACCATTTCCTCACGCAAAACACATGATTCAGCAGGGTGTAACCGTGGCGTTAGCAACCGACTGCAATCCTGGCTCTTCATACACAACTTCAATGCCGCTCGTCATGTCGCTTGCCGTGATCCTGATGGGCATGACACCAGACCAGGCTCTGTGGTCGTCCACGCAGGGTGGTGCGCAAGCATTACGCCGAACAGATATCGGCAACTTGTGTGCAGGCTCACGAGCCGACTTGGTGGTGCTTGATGCACCAAGCCACATCCATTTGGCTTATCGGCCAGGTGTAAACCAGACTCGCGCTGTTGTACGTGGCGGAAAGTGCGTTGTTGGCGCGCTCTAGTTTTTAGCGCCGAGATTTGTTCTTGGAAAGCGTCTCGAGTATGCGGCGACTCCAATTGATTGACTCTGTTGACACACCTTGATCTTTGATCTCGCTTCTTTGGCGGTCGAGCTCGAGTGCTACGTGCGCTAAATTTTTTGGCAATTGCTTGGCAATGACGTTGCGTAGGTGTGATGCAAGCGCAGGACTCTTTCCTTCTGTTGACACCGCAACGATCACATTGCCTTCACGATGTGTTGCAGCCAAATAGAACGAGCAGCGGTCGGGGTCATCGGCCGAGTTCACCCAAGTTCCGAGCCCATTTGCCTCATCGTAAATCAACTGGTCAGCGGCATGATCTCCGGTGGCGGTAATCACCAATTGGAAGCCACTTGTGTCGCCTGGCTGGAAAAGTCGTTGAATAAACGTTGTGTTTGGCATTGCAGAAAAGTCGGTTACAAAGTCTGGAGAGATGACGGTGACATGAGCACCTTCATCTGCAAGTGCTTTTGCTTTGCGGAAAGCAATGCGACCGCCACCAACGACTAGAGCCTTTCGCCCTGTGAGGTCGAGGATGATGGGAAGCATTAGTTGGCGGTTGTGATCAGATCGTGCACAGTATTTGGATCTCGAAGATCGAGCCCCGCAGTTTCGCCAATCACGATGATGCTTGGTGCTTGTGCCTCGGCAAGGTTCGCTTCAGCAAGCGTGAGGCGCGAAATGGTTTGATCTGCACGTGTTCCGTTGTAGATGATTGCAACAGGAGTAGACGGAGCCATGCCCGCGCTGAGGAGGCCTGCAGAGATCTTTGGGAGGTTTGCCGTTCCCATGAGCACCACCAAAGTTGCTCCGGTTTTTGCATGTGCTGACCAGTCGACGCTCTCATTTGGGTCTTCACAATGACCGGTAACCACGGTGACAGCACGAGCGATGCGACGATGGGTAACCGGAATACCTGCCAGTGCGGGAACAGAAAATGCTGAGGATATCCCAGGAACAATTTCAAACGAAACATTTGCTTGTATGAGTGCTTCGGCTTCTTCGCCACCTCGACCAAAGACAAATGGGTCGCCACCTTTGAGTCGCACAACATGCTGATGGTTGCGGCCAAGATTTACCAGCAACTCGTTAATGAGAACTTGTGTATGGCTGCCACCTGCGCGTTTGCCGACATCGATGCGCTCGGCATGTGCGGGTATCAACGCCATGATCTCATCGGAAACCAAGCGGTCATGGACAACGACCTGTGCGCTCGAGATCAGACGAGATGCCTTAACGGTGAGGAGATCGGGATCGCCGGGCCCAGCACCAATGAGATACACGGTCATGCGTTTTCCTTAGCAAGCTCGATGGTTGCACGTGTCAGAGTGCCATCTTGAGTGACATGCAATCCACATTCGCTCTTTTCGGTTCCTGCCCAGCGACCTGAACGGGCGTCGCCGTCAACAGATGCTGGTTGTGTGCATGGCCAGCATCCAATAGAGGAGTAGCCCTGACCAGCGAGCGGATGTTCTTCGAGTTGGTGTGCTTGCAAATAATTGGTGTAGTCGTTCTGAGTGAAATTGGCGAGCGGATTGATCTTGATGACGTCACGCAACATGTCGTGGCTAATCAGTGGCGTATTCGCACGACTTGTCGAATCGTCTCGACGCAAACCAGTCACCCAAGCCCTTTTTGAGTTGAGTGCATGCTCAAGTGGAGCAACTTTTCGAATTGCACAGCAGGTTGCGGTGTCGCGCATCCACAAGTCATCAGGTTTTACTGTTTCGGCTGGCGACAGTACAACGAGGTTGCCTTTGAGGTTGTCTGCAATGTTGTTTGCGTACCACAGGGTTTGGGCAAACAAATATTGAGTGTCAATAAGCGTCACCGATGATGATGCAACGGTCGACCAAGTCATATGAGCGATGATCGGGTCACCAAAACTTGATGTGGTGATGAGGTCATCTCCAAATTGCTCATTTGACCATCTGATTATTTCTTGCGAAGTCAACGTTTCAAATCGTTGGTTGAGCGCAGCAATTTCGCTCGTTGATAATGGGGATGATTGCATCAGACTGCGCACTCTGAGTCGCCAACTTCGGCAACGAATGGGCCAGTCTCACCAAAGTCAACGAAGAAATCCGGGTTCTCCTCTGGCAATGGGAAGTGGTCGAGATCTTGGAGCCCGTCAGCAACAGTAGTGACACCGCCAACTCTGTCCATCCAGCCGCGGAAAGTTTCGCCAGCATTGCGCTCAGATGCAAAGCGTCGAACAACGCGGGTGACCGCTTGTGGCGCTGCCTTTGCAGGAATACGTAGAGCCTTTTCACCAAAGTTGATTTGTTCTTCGCCGACGTAACCGCCAAGCAACATTTGGTACCCCGGTGCAGCTTGTCCGTGTGCGCGGCGTTCGGCACCAAAGAAACCGATGTCGCTTGCGTGGTGTTGGCCACAACTATTGGTGCAACCCGAAATATTGATGCGAACACCGCCGACCTCGGCAAGACCTTCCTCTTCCAAAGCTTCACCGATTGCTTTTGCGAGCCCACGCGATTGGGTGATTGCGATATTGCACGTATCCGATCCTGGGCAGGCGACAACATCTCGTGCGAGTTCTGCTCCAGGCGCAGCCATACCGATTACTTCAAGTGCTTTATACAGCACTTCGAGTTGGTC
>JBIKID010000119.1:0-3277 GCA_044361815.1 Ilumatobacteraceae bacterium
CGGTGCCGAATGAATTGGCCCAATATATGGCCGTGTTGCATCGAGAACTTTCTTCCACGGCAATTCGTCGGGTACTCGAACGCCTTCCGAAGGGCAATCGAGCAACCACGTGATGGCGCCGACAACCGAGCCAGCAACCTGAACGGTTGTTGCACTCTGGTTTGGAATGATCTCTCGTGCTTCGTGAATGGACAATGTTGAACCTGTCCACCACGACTTGTAGTCGTGGCCCATGAGCAACACGCCAAGTTCGTCGCGGCCATCAATGATCTCGTCATTGAAGATGCGCTCTTTAGGTTGCATCTTCCAATTGCGCATGCGCAACTCGAGCACGCTGTTGATCGCGGCATCAGACGGATGGTATGCGTAGTGCACGGTTGGGCGATACGCATCGGTGCCATCTGCATTTTTGACAGTGAGATGGTGCGTCATCGTGTATGACTCACCGTGGCGAATGATCATGCCAAGCGTGTCTCCAGATGGAACCCAACTGCGTACCCATGACTCCATGCCTGGTTGCGCAAGACAGATTTGGTTTCGTGGCCCATCATCGGTGTGTGCGTGAGCATTTGCTGGCATCCACTTTTCGTGAGTGCCCCAACCGAGCTCGGCAGGAGCAACACCTTCTTCATAGAAGCCTTCGACCGACCATGTGTTGCAGAACTCATTAGTCAGTTTTGGTTTGCTTGAAATTTGCGTGTCGCGCTCGGCAATGTGAATCACTTTGGTGCCAGTCAGTTGTGCAAGCACATTGAACTGCTGTGCCTCAAGTGCTGCCTGCAATGAACCCGCGCGCAAACCGGCTTTGCCATCTGTGAGCAATTGCGTGGCGATGTCGGTCAGTGCTTGCTTGACCAAGTGGCTCACCATGCCAGGGTTTGCACCATGTTCAATAACTGCAGATGCACCGTTGTTTGAGCCCCAACGCTCAATCATTTTGCGAATCGCTTGATGGCGCACATACAACGTGCGATCAAGTGGGTGAGTGGACGCCATGTCGTCATATGGATCCCATAACTCGACTGAAGTATTGAGGTAACGCACGTTGTGATCGCGACACCATTCCAAGATCGTTGGGCCATCGATATTCCAAGCCAAATCGAGCAATAAATCGCCATCACCAACACGGGCCGAAAGAAACGTGTCGAGGTTTTCGCGAGTAACACGATCTTGTTCGTAGGTAACGCCAGCCTTGAGCAGGTCGGCAACGCGCGAACGGTTGTCGCGGAAGTCGACTATTTGTATGGAGGTTGGATCAAACTTGAGATCGCGAACCATCAATGGCAACGCGCACTGCGCAACAGAACCACAGCCCAGCACTAACGTGCGACGGGGAAGTTTTCGTGCTGTCGTGGCTGGTGCGTTCACTTCGCTGCAGACGGCGAATACTGATCGCCCGCATCGATGTGCTGAGCGTCAAATGAGCTCAACATTGTTTCAAGACTTGCTTCAAAAATTGCATCTGACGGCACAAGTAATTGCTGCCAGTCATAGCGCAAACCTTTGCGCCCAGTGAAGGCGCTCTCGTCGCAGGTATGGCGATTCTCGAGTGATGAGAAAATTGAGATAGACGTCGAAGCGTTATCTGTGGACATGAGCACCTCCTTGGGGTTTGAATACGAAAGTTTGACCATACAGATTTTTGGGGGCTGCGTCTACTATTTCAAGAATTTCCTCCGAGAGATCTCGCCGCTCAGTCGAGCGATGTCCCGCCACTCGTGATCTGTGGTTGGTAGCGTGATTGAAGAGATGACGACCCCCGAAGTGAAAACGCCAACAGGATTTGCTGGTATCGGCGTACCTGAACGCATCGATGCTGGCCTCGCAGCCGCGGGGTTCTCGGCTCCATTTGCCATTCAAACCGAGGCAATACCTGTTGCGCTTGCTGGCGAAGACGTGATGGGCAGGGCTCGCACGGGCTCGGGCAAGACTCTGGCTTTCGGTGTGCCAATGATGTCGCGCATTGATTCGCCTGCCACGCCAGGCAAGCCTCACGGATTAGTCATCGTGCCAACTCGCGAGCTCGCACTCCAGGTGTCGGAAGTGCTTGGACCGATCGGCAAGCATTGCGGCATTCGAGTGCTGGCTGTGTACGGCGGTGCCGACAGGCAGAAACAAGTTGTCGAGATCGAAAAAGGTGTGGAGATCATCGTTGCCACACCGCTGCGACTGATCGACTTGATGAAGTCGTCAGAGTGCGACTTGAGCGCAATTCAAATCGTTGCAATCGACGAAGCAGACCGCATGGCCGATGAAGGGTTTATGCCCCAAGTCGAGTGGATCATGCGCCATGTCACAGCCGTGCACCAAACGATGTTGTTTTCGGCAACGCTCGACGGGCAAGTTGCCAACCTCGTTAAGAGGTACATGAAGAACCCTGTTGAGGTTTCGATTGACTCACCGACCGACACCGTGGGCACGATGCGCCATTTGTTTTTGGCGGTCCATCACATGGACAAAGATCGCGTGATTGCCAACATTGCCGCAGCAGCCGGACAGACCGTAGTTTTTTGTGACACCAAGCGCAGTTGCGACAAGGTTGCTGAAGCATTGCAAAAACTTGGCGCTGATGCTTCGGCTCTGCACGGCGACATGCCGCAAAATGCGCGCGAAAAAGCGTTGGGCAAATTCGCTGACAACAAACTCAAGATCTTGGTTGCCACCGATGTCGCGGCGCGAGGCATCGACATCGATGACGTAGCCGTAGTAATTCACTACGCACCGCCACTCGATGTCAAAACCTATTTGCATCGCTCGGGGCGCACAGCGCGCGCTGGTAAAGATGGTTGGGCAGTGACGATGGCTGAATACAACCAACACACTACATGTCGCATCATCCAGCGCGGTCTGCGCCTCGATATTCAGCCACCGATTGAAGTGTTTTCAAACGATGTGCGCTTGCGCGACTTATTTAGCTTTATTGAAAACGTTTAACAACGTTTATTAAGAAGCTTTTCCCGCCTTTGTGGCATCAGCAATTTCAACCAGCTGACCAGTTGTCACATCGTAGATGTAGCCATAGATCGGAATGTTTTTCGGCACCAATGGGTGATTTCTAATCCGGCTGACATCTTCAACAACACTTTTCGGATTGTCTGTAATGGTGTGCCAATTGATGTATTTGCCTTCAGTCGAACCTGGTCCTTTGCCGATATCGGTGAAACCATCTGCGCCAAGAGCGGCAGTTTCAAGACTTGATTGCAGCAAGCCACTCATGACGTCGTTTGTGAAAAACTCCATGCCGCAATTGGAGTGGTGAATGACGAACCATTCCTTG
>JBIKID010000054.1:0-10889 GCA_044361815.1 Ilumatobacteraceae bacterium
AACTCTCGTGCTTGACTGTTGCGGTGCGTTTCCTTCCCAACCTCACCCCAACTCGGCGAACGATATTGCTGTCGACATGGGGTCTGTTTACTGGCCTTGCACTCTTGCTCCTCACCGCCGGCGTCTACAGCACATTGGTCGGTATTCGTGCCGAACTCAAAAACCTGCCCACTCTCATTAGCGGAGGCATCACCACCGCTTACTACGCGGGCTTCTTGCTCGGATCTTGGTACACGCTTCGGGCCCTCAAGCAGGTTGGTCACATTCGTGTCTATGCAGCACTCGCATCATTGCTCAGTGCGTCGGTGCTGATCACCGGCGCCTACGACTCACCCATCGTGTGGATTGTTATGCGCAGCAGCACGGGCTTTTGTTTTGCGGGCTTGTATGTAGTCGCCGAGTCTTGGCTGAATGGCCTGGCAAGCAATACATTCCGCGGTCGCTTGCTCGCTATGTACAACGTGGTGACGATCGGTGCATACGGCGCTGGCCAGTTATTGGTTTTCAATTTTGATGCGCGCACACTCACGGGTTTTGCATTTGCTGCTGTCATTTCCTCACTCGCGGTAATTCCTGTTGCAATGTCAGAGCAGGCATCGACTCCACCAGTCGAAAACAACACGCACATCACGATGCGTGAGCTTGCAAAAATTGTTCCAACAGGTGCAGGAACAATTCTGCTCGTTGGTCTTGCGCACGGCGGCATGCTCGGCATGGCTGTCATTTATGCAACACGCGAAGGACTCAGTGTGGGCCGCGTCGGAATCTTGATTGCAGCCATCAACCTTGGCGGCATGGCACTTACCTGGCCTATCTCTTCGGCATCTGACGACATCGACCGTCGCATCATCGGCGTGCTCAGCACACTCGCTGTAATTATTTTGGGGCTCGTCATGCTCACTCAAACGCCAAGCAGTTGGGTTACCACTGCTCTGCTGTTTGCCATCGGTGGATTTAGTTTTCCGTTGTACGCCGTCGGTGGTGCCTACACAAATGACTGGGTGTCACAAGAACAGATGGGTGCTGCCGCATCGCAGCTTGTCACGCTCTATGGCTTTGGCGCAATGATCGGACCACTTGTTGCTGCACCATTTCTCGACATCATCGGCACGCAGGGTTTTGCTTGGTCAATCATTTCGTTGCATGCATTGATCTTGTTGTTCCTCATCTATCGCATTCGTGCGTGGCATGCTCCAGTGACAACGAAACATTGGGATGATGTTTCATTTCATGGTCGAGCGTTTTTTATTCCTGCAACCATCGTCTCACTTGGTGTCAGCCGACGCGCGAAATAAGCACACCGACGCCAGCAAACTGCAAGATGCCGGCGACCACGGTGAACACATGCCAGATTTCGTGAAAGCCAAAAATCTCGGGTGAGAGTTTTGGTTTTTGCATATAAAACAACACAGCACCAATTGTGTAGACAATGCCACCGAGTGCATACAGCAACAAGCTGGTGAAACCGGCACGGTGATATGCCCACGGCAAGATCACAAGTGCTGCCCAACCAATAATCAAATACAGCGCATGACCAACACGCTTGGCTTTCCACGTGATCTTCAAGCCCATTCCAACTGCTGCGGCTAACCAAATCAAAAGTAAGAAAGGCACACCAACTTTTCGTGGCAATGCCAGCAAGCACACCGGCGTATACGAGCCAGCAATAAGCACATAAACCATCGCGTGATCAAGTTGCTGCATTATCTGCTGCCCTTTTTGCGAACGCGTAAACAGGTGGTATGACGCAGATGTTGAATACAACGCAAGCAGTGACAACGCATATATGCCAACTGCTAAGCGCGCTGTGCCGGCAGGAGTGACGAGGGTGAGAATTATTCCAGCAGGAATGGTGACTGCAACCGCGATCGCATGAATTCGCCCACGCCAACGGGGGCGCCACTTGCCAGTCGAGTGCTGAAACACTGGAATATGTGGCATGAATTCACCTCCTCGACAACAGCGTAACCTTGGCACATGACCTACAACTTTGATCGCTTCCTACGGTACGACGAGATGGTGTCGTGGTTGCACGACTTGCAAAAACAATTTCCTGGTCTTGTGGCACTCGAGACATACGGCAAGTCTTACAAAGGTCGTGATTTATGGATCGCTACGGTGACCGATACGTCGACAGGCGCGCACAACACCAAGCCAGCGCATTGGATCGACGCCAACATTCACGCAACCGAAGCGACAGGCAGTGTTGCCGCATTGTTCATCTTGGAGTACCTCGCCAGCAACTTTGGCAAGCACGATCAAGTCACCGAAGCGTTGCGCACACGCACGTTTTATATCGTGCCCCGAGTCAATCCTGATGGTGCAGAAGACGCGCTTCTCGATCGACCCCTGTATCACCGCTCGAGCGTGCGCTCATGGCCTTGGCGGGATGGTCATCGTTGGCCGGGCCTCAGTGTTGAAGACATTGATGGTGATGGAACAATTCGCACCATGCGCATTGCTGATGTTGACGGTGCGTGGATGGAACATGACGAAGATGCTCGAGTGATGGTTGCAGTTGGACCACTCGGTGCCCCTGCGGGCAAAACCCGATATCGCTTGCTTGATGAAGGTGTGTTGGAGAATTTTGATGGCTTCACGATTCCGATGCCACGCGATCCAGCGGGTCTTGACCTCAATCGCAACTTCCCTGCAGGTTGGGGCACAACCGTGCTCGGTTCGGGCGACCACCCGATGTCTGAGCCAGAAGTAGATGCATTGGTTCGCGCAGCTCGCTCACGCACAAACGTGTGTGGCTACAACGCATTCCATACTGCCGGCGGTTTTATGTTGCGTCCATCGAGCACACGCGCCGATTCCACGTTGCCGCCGTTTGATATTTGGGTGTTTAACGAACTCGGCAAAGTTGGACTGCAACATACTGGTTACCCAGTGCACTCGGTGTATGAAGATCTCACGTGGGACAAGAGCGACACCATGAGCGGTGCGGGCGACGACTGGGCGTACGAGCACCTCGGCGTGTTTGGTTGGACGACCGAGTTTTGGGATGCGATTTATCACGCGACAGGAGAACATTCACCTACAGATGTTTGGTATGTGGGGCCAACACCAGAACAAGATTTGGCAGTGTGCAAATGGACGGATACACATGCGCCTGGCTCGTATGTTGCATGGAAAAAGTTTGATCACCCACAACTCGGGCCAGTCGAAATTGGCGGTTGCGACTTTTTCCGTACGTGGACAAACGCACCACCGTCGAAATTGCGCGACGAAGTCAAAGAGCATGTGCACTTCGCACTCTTTCAAGCACTCGCATCACCGCGAATCGAGATCAAACTTGCCGACGCTCAGTCGCTCGGCGATGGCGTATGGCGAGTGCGCATAGGCATTGCCAATACAGGCTGGCTCGGCACAGAAATCAGTGCATGGGCGCACAAGCACAACATCGTGTTGCCAATGACCGCACAAATAGATGGCGTTGCAGCTGGAGATCTTGTCGATGGTGCACCTCGCGTCAAACTTGGACAGCTGGATGGTCGCGTGCGCTTTCGCGTCAGTGGCGATGCAAAAAGTGATGGAACCCCGGACCGCGTGATGCACACATGGCTCGTGCGGGGCAAAAAAGGTCAGACGATCACGCTGACCGCAACGCATCAACGTGCGGGCACCGCCGTTGCATCGGTGGTTTTGCCATAACGATGGTGTGACTGCAAGGCACGCAACATAATAAAGAATGCACTTGGCACAATAACTATGTTTGGCGTTGCGATAAACAGGTCGTCAATCAACAAGCCGTAGATTCCCCAGGACAATGACATAACGACAACCATCGCAAATGTTGCTACTGATACACCAACTAGATGAGTGGTACGTGCAGCACGAATAACTTGTGGAATTATGCCAGTGGAGCCAACGCCTACTGCGATCAAACCGAGCAATTCTTGCGACACAACACCGGAGACAACCGCAATTGCGATTGCTGTAGCCAACACCCCAACAACTCGCTGCCACGACACAACACGGTGGCGCACTTGGGCAATGACTACCGTGCCAAAACCTACGATCGTCATCACGTTGGCGGTGACCACTAGATAGGTTTCAGCAACAATCCCATAAACAACCCACAACATTGAGCCACCCAAACTCTGCATCTGCGCAAAGACAGAAATCCCTTCAACGGTGTTGCGCCGTACCACCCGGTAAGCCTGAGGAATCGTAAAAGTGAACGACAGGCTGATACACCAAAGGCTAAAAACATCGCGAAAACTCACTTCGCAACCATAGGTCGTGTCGTTAGCGTAAACGGGGTCATGATCACCACCTATGCCGTGAGCCTGCCGACCAAGAAGTGGTCCGAAGAGATCCGGCAGGCCTGTAATGACAAAGTCAAAGATTGGCTCAATCGCCAATTTCCAGCAGACCGCATGCCCGCAAATATGCGCATCCGTGTGAGGCAATCACCTGACGATGAAGTCTTTCGTGCCGAGATTTCCGAGACTTTTAAGGCCACAGGGTCGGGGCGCACAACCACTATCACCATTGCGCCACACCGTGGTCAGTTGGTTTTTGATGTGCGCATGCGCCACCTCTCTGGAAAAGATTCCGTTGTCCCGCGTCGACCAGCAGAGGTTCCACCAAAAGCGTTGCTCCAACTTTGCAGTGAGATTTCTCAAATAATCGAGGTGTATGACGCCGAGCGACGCATTGCACCAGTTGTTCGCACTATTTCCACAACCGATGATGGTCAAGCACTAGGTGCAGACTCCTTGGACGCGCTTTCGCGCAGACTTCCGATCATCATTGAGTACACAGCAGGAAAAAATATTGAGGCGTCACTCACTGCACAACTTGCTCATGATTTATTGGGCATCGCGCACATCGCTCATATCACTACTCCTGACGCACTCAAGGCATTTAATGCGTATTGCGGAGCGCAGACGTTGAGCGAGCAATACATCACCATCATGTGGCCACAACCTGTCAAGCCAACTGTGCTTGCGACGTCTCAACCCAAACGTGAACAAATCGCTGCGATGATTATTGATGCGGCGACCATGCAACCAGAGTTGCCAAATCAGGCACCACCGCGTGCAGCCTTGGGCCGACAAGTACAGAGTCCTGTTGCTACTGAAACAAATAGTGGTGCCGACATTGCCTCACTCAAAAAGACAATTGATTTGCTCTACAAACAGATTGATGAAAAGCAATTTCACATCGACCAACTTGATGAGCTGCTTGCCGAGTCGGATGAGCAAAATGATGCTCTTGTTGACGACCTAGAAGAGCGAGAAACACAAGTAGATGAACTCACAGCAGACAACACTCGCCTGCGCGAAAACATCGATGCGATAATCTTGCAAAAACTCGACCTCGAGGCCGAGCTCGATCGCAAAGCACCCGGTGCAATTCCCCGCACTGTCCTGGACGCTGCACATAAAGCATCAAAAGACTGTCGTAATCTTGTCTTTTTGAAATCTGCATTTGAAACTGCAGATGCGCTGCAGGGCCCAGACCCAGTGCGCCTCTTGAGCGACCTCAAGAAACTCGACTTGGTGGTACAGGCTTGGCGGTCTAACAAGTTTTCGTCGAGTGCGGGCCTTGGGTCGTACATGCGCGATGAATACAACCTTGACTACGTGCCAAATATCGCGCGGGACACTGCTCAAAAACATGCTGCGTATTACACCGTTACATATGAAGGCAAGCCAGTGCTTCTTGGTGCACACTTGCGGCGTGGCAAAAACCGTTCACTTATTCGCATTTATATGTATGTCGATAATGCCAACAAAACTATTGTGATTGGCAAAATTGACGATCACGGGCCAGATCGCACCAGTTAATTCGGCATCTCAGTAACTAGCCCGTAGCATCGGGGCATGACTTCTCCGATCTACAAACTTTCAGATAGCTATATCGATCGCCTTGCAGTGCTCGATCCTGGCGCAGCCACCTATATGGGTATTCCTGGTCACGACCATGAGATGACCGACTTTTCACCAGCAGGTCACGATGCTCGCGCGGCGCTTGATCACGACGTACTCACACAACTCAATGCACTTGATGCTTCTGCCGATGCAGATCGTTTGGCTGCAGGTGTATTGCGCGAATCACTCGAGATGGGCACGCTTGAATACGCAGCGAACGAACATCTTCGATCCATTCGTGTAATCGCAGGTGACGTAGATGCAGGGCGCTCAATCTTTGACTTGATGCCAACCGACACGGCTGAGCAATGGTCAATAATCGCAGAGCGCATGTCTCAAGTGCCGCGTGCGTTTGCAGGCATGCGCGAGTCGTGGGCACTTGGTGCACAACGTGGCGCTCTTGCGCAACGCCGACAGGTGCTTGCGCAGTCAGAACAACTTGCTTCATGGGCGGGCCGTGGCACTGCACCTGCATTTTTTGAACAGTTCGTTGAGGGTGCTGCCTCGGTTGCCGGTGCACCAATCGAACAATTGCGCACAGCAGCTAAGGCTGCTTCACAGGCACTTGGCGAAACATCAGATTACTTGCGCAACGAGTACGCACCAATCGCAGATGCTCGTGATGGTGTTGGTGCCGACCGCCATGCTCTCGCCCGACGCCGATTCATGGGTATGAATGTTGAAGCTCGAGATGCATACGAGTGGGGTTGGGGCGAAGTAGAGCGTCTTGACGCAGAGATGGCACGCGTGGCACAAGAGATCCAGCCAGGTGCATCACTCGCAGAAGTACGCCACTTGCTTGACACCGACCCTGCCCGTTCAATTATTGGTGAAGATGGATTGCGCGATTGGTTGCAAGAAATCATGGATGATGCAATGAAATTTTTGATTGATGAAGACCACTTCTCAATTCCAAAATCAATTCAGCGAGTCGAAGCGATGATCTCCCCTCCTGGTGGTGCAGCAGCCATGTATTACACGGGACCGAGTGAAGACTTAAGCCGTCCAGGTCGCACGTGGTATCCAACCAATGGGCGCACAGTGTTTCCGCGTTGGAGCGAACCAACGACTGCATATCACGAAGGCGTTCCAGGCCACCACTTGCAAGTTGCAATTGCCACTATCAATTCCGAAAAACTCTCACGTTTTCAACGAAACACATTTGTGTCTGGTCATGGCGAAGGTTGGGCACTGTATGCAGAGCGGTTGATGGACGAGTTTGGCTTCTTCGCTAATCCTGAATATCGCCTTGGATACTTGTATGCGCAGGCATTTCGTGCAGCTCGCGTAGTGATCGACATCGGCATGCATTGTGGATTCACTATTCCCGCTTCATGGCCTTGGCACCCAGGCGAGGCGTGGACTCCGGAGCTGATGCTCGAATTCTTGAGTGCTCGGTCATCAAGTGATGATGAATTCAATCGCTCTGAAATCAATCGCTATCTCGGCTGGCCGGGGCAAGCCATTTCATACAAACTCGGCGAGCGAGTGTGGCTCGATTTGCGCGATGACGCCCGCAGAAAATATGGTGCCGCATTTGATTTGCGTAAGTGGCATGCACACGGACTCGATTTAGGCAATCTTGGTCTCGACTTGCTCAAATCTGAAATGGCTCGTTTCTAGTTAAGGAACTACAACAACCTTTGTGCCAATCTTGGCCCACTGATAGATAAATATGGCATCTTGTGTGCTCGAGCGCAAGCAACCACTTCCCTTAAATGCTCCGAGCTCTTCGACTGTCTGCATCGGCTTGTTGTTGCGAATTGGTATTTCGTGAAAACCGATGTTTCCACCATTGCGACCAATCGCAAACCGTGTCATGAAACGAAAAGTGACACCAGCAAACTCGGGACTGAATGAAGTTGGAGACTTACTAAAAACTCTAAATGTTCCTTTGCCAGGTTGGCCAAGCATGCCCGACACCAAAAATGTGCGAATCACTTCGTTCTTTTCGTTGATCACCCATACACGTTGCTGACGATTGGCATACACAATGCGCCGACCAGTGCCCGATTTGATTGGCACTGGAGCCACTTCGACAAGAACAGTCGTAGTTGTAGTTTCGCCGATTGATCCTGCGCTGGCTGAAGCAACACCCGCACTATTCATGATCGAGAGCACGAACACTGCTGCTGCAATTACGCGCTTCATTGTGCCTCCGACAAAATTGCTCGCGAAGCGGATGCTCCGATTCGGCTTGCTCCGGCTTCAATCATTGCGATTGCATCGGCATACGTGCGAATACCGCCACTTGCTTTTACACCAATTTTTCCTCCAACAGTTTTTCTCATGAGTCGCACTGCGGACAGTGATGCGCCACCAGATTTATGAAATCCCGTTGAGGTCTTGACAAAGTTGGCGCCACCTTGCACCGCTGCAGAGCACACGCCAACAATCTGCTCGTCATTCCACAGTGCAGACTCAATGATGACTTTAAGAATCACACCAGATGGAATTGCGTTTCGCACTGCAGCAACTTCGCTTGTGACTGCCGACCAATTACTGGTGCCAACATATGCCAAGTTGACAACCATGTCGATCTCCTTGGCTCCCTTGTCACAGGCTTGTTTAGCCTCAATGGCTTTTGACTCGGGGCTGTGCGCGCCAGAAGGAAAACCGACAACGGCTGCCACGTTGATAGACGCTGGCAAAACACCCTTGCCTAGTGGCAACAGCGATGGTGAGATGCAGATTGCACCAACTTGCAACTCGACAGCCTCAGCGCACAGTTGCTCAATGTCAGATGCAGTTGCCTCTGGGGCAAGGAGCGTGTGATCAATCATCAGAGCAAGTTTTTGCGCTTCCATTACCTACACCCTATTGCCATGTGCGCGAAGGGGGTATCGCAGACTACGGTTCTTGGCGTCATGGCAACGTTGCGATTCAGTTTTGGAACAATGGGCTCGGGCAAGAGCACCCTTGCCCTCCAGATCCACCACAACATGTCGTCGCGTGGCGTGCCGGGTTTGCTGCTCACCAAGCTCGACCGTGATGGCTCACAAGTAACAAGTCGTTTGGGTGTGTCTGCGCCGGCAATCGAAATGGCACCTGGTCTCAACTTGTTTGAACTTGCAAAGTCGCACATGCCTATCTCGTTTATTGTTTGCGATGAGGCCCAGTTTTATTCGCTTGAGCAGTGCGATCAACTTGCTCAAATCGTTGACGAACTCAATGTCGATGTTTTTGCCTTCGGACTGATTACAGACTTCCGCGGATTTCTTTTTGAAGGCACCAAACGCATGCTCGAAATTGCCGACCAGCGCGTTGAGATGCAGGTTGAAGCAAGGTGCTGGTGTGGCGAGCGCGCCAATAACAATGCACGTTTAGTGAATGGCCAAATTGTGTACGAAGGCGAAACAGTTGTTGTTGGAGACACGGACAAAACAATGAGCGAGCCACTGTTTGGTGATGAGGTGCGATACGAATTGTTGTGTCGCAAGCATTACATCGCTGGCGATATGGGACCAGCTACTTCGTAACTGATTTGTGCTGCGCGTCTATCCCAGTCGGATTGCGCGCTTAACTGGACGATCCCAGCCTGGTTGTCCAGTTGGTTTCGGGCTTGGCCATAATCCAGGACCCATCTCGACCATGCCGTGATGTGCACCGTACTCACCTAGCAAGTTAAGAAATGGATCCGCAGGAAAAGCTTCGGCTCCACGAACACCAGTATTTTTCCAACTTCCGTTGCTCAACAATTCGAGAGCAACCACAGGACAAATTGCTGTTTGCCAAAGCACTGCTTGTGAACCCCAGTCGCGCATTGTTGTCTCGTTATCGGCAACGTGATACAGATAAATCTCGCGTGGCTTTCCGTCGTAAGTGCCACGCACCCAGGTGCCTGCACAAGTTTTTCCGTGCATCAAGTGTCCAAGTTTTGCTGGGTTAGGCAAGACCGCTGCCAACACATCTCGTGGCGACACAGTGACATCGCCTACTCGTACATGCTCTTTACTATCGAGGCCCAAGTATGCAAATGTCTTGAGCCAGTCAATGAACTCTGCACCGAGGCTGTATTTAAATGTGACACGTTTGCAATCAATTTCACGTGGAATCAGAAGTACTTCTTCATGCTCTACGTTGACGCACTCGTATGGCCCGATGCCGGCAGGAAAATGAAACACTTCAGGCTCACTAAAGCAGTCGGTCGTATACAAACCGCGCTCTGCTTCCCACACGATTGGTGGATTCAGACACTCTTCGATCGTTGTCCAAATGGAGAAAGTTGGTGCAAAGTCGAGACCATCGATTGACAGGTTTGATCCATCGCGCACACCTATTTCATCAATGGTGTCAAACAAGTTGTCTGCGGCATAGCGAGCAAACACGTCGCTGAGTCCTGGCTCGACACCCATGCCCACGAGTGCCAAAATATTGCGCTCACGCCACTTGGCATCATCGTCAAGTTGGCTCTTTCCCAACGGTTCACCTACTTCTTCATAAGGGTTTGTTGGGTGCGGTGCACTCAAGTTCATTGCCATGTCGATGTAGTTGCAGTGCGAGTCAAATGCAGCACCAAAAATTGCCTCATTCATGCGCGGGTCGCATGCGTTCACTACGACGTCGGCTTTGACCTTGTGGATCAGTGCGGAAATAGCACCGCGATCGCGAGCGTCAATCTGCTCGGCGACAAACTTTGAGCGGTCATCAAGTGACGCGATTGCCTCTTCGGCTCGAGACAATGAAATATCTGCGAGGACAAAGGTTTTAAAGAACGATCGGGTCTCGGCAATAGATGCCATTGAGGCACCTACACCACCTGCTCCGATTACCAAGATATTCATTACACACCAATTCGTTCAGCGCACAACGTTTGTTGTGTGCATCTCTATTGATGTCAGTCTACCGCTGAACTTATGTGTTTAATCCCTAGAAAACGTTGAGTAGATCAACAACGAATACAAGTGTTTCGCCGCCTTTGATCACACCGCCCGCACCACGATCTCCATATCCGAGATGCGCAGGAATCGTAAGACTGCGACGACCGCCAACTTGCATACCGGC
>JBIKID010000007.1:0-34139 GCA_044361815.1 Ilumatobacteraceae bacterium
AAAATTCTTGACGCCGTTATCGAAGATTTGGGTCAATTGGCTCGCGTGGACACCATGGCGAGACTTGAAGGCCGAAATATGACGATGGTGCTCTCACCAGAAAAGAAAGCAGCGGCAAAGAAACCAACTAATAAGCCAGCTGCACCAGCACCGGCTCCACAAGCCGAAGAAGTGCCAGCGGCCGAAGTAATAGCCGAATAATTTCTTAACCACAAACAATCTCGACAGAAACAACAGGAGACACACAATGCCAAAGATGAAAACATCAAAAACCACGGCCAAGCGTTTTAAGACAACAGGCACTGGCAAATTGCGCCGTCAGCAATCGATGCGTCAGCACTTGTTTGAACACAAGGCGTCAACTCGTACGCGCCGTCTCGATGGTTCAGTAGACGTTCACTCTGGCGATGTCAAGCGCATCAAGCGCCTCTTGGGAATGCGCTAGAGATTTCAGTTCATTAGAAGTTCGACGATCAGACAACTTGACGAAAGGGTTTTAACATGGCACGCGTAAAAAGAGCAGTACATGCAAGAAAGAAACACAAAGCAATTCTCGAGAAGGCCAAGGGTTACTACGGCGATCGCAGCCGCACATTCCGTTCGGCCAACGAGCAGGTTCTCCACTCCGGTCAGTATGCGTTTCGTGACCGTCGCGCAAAGAAGGGTGAGTTCCGCAGTTTGTGGATCGCACGTATCAATGCTGGCTGTCGCCAAAACGACTTCACATACAGCCGTCTGATTGCAGGATTGTCAAAGGCTGGCGTTGTGGTCGATCGCAAGATCATGGCCGACCTCGCGGTTCATGACGAAGCCGCTTTCAAAGCCCTAGTTGAAACTGCAAGAGGGGCGCTCGTCTGAGCGAGACTCGACTCGGTTTCACACATCCGCGCGTACAGCGACTGCGCCGACTTGCAAGTCGGCGCAGTGAACGGATCGAAGAGGGTTGTTTTGTAGTTGAAGGTGCAACGTTGATTGCTGAGGCAATCAGTGCTGGTTGGCATGTCGAAGAGCAATTTGTAACACCAGATGGAATGGCCGTATTGGGGAGTGATACTCCAGTACACATTCTTGAAAATGGCGTACTTGAACGTGTCGCTTCGACAACATCTCCACAGCCAGTTATCGCAATCGTTCGTCGGCGCACGTTTGGTCTTGATTCAATATCGACCGCACAGTGGGTAGTCGTTGCCGATGGTATTTCCGACCCGGGAAATCTGGGCACGATCTTTCGTTCGGCAGAAGCCGCAGGTGCATCGGCGGTTGTGCTCACTCCTGGAACGGTTGAAGCCTTTAACCCCAAAGTGGTTCGGGCATCAGCAGGTTCAATGTTTTACGTGCCCATCGTTGAAGACGTCAAGACCTACAAATTGCAGGCTGCGGGTTTTCGCGTCATCGGAACCTCGTCTCACGACCAAGAGGGAAGCGTCGATTTCACTTCGGCCGACTTCACTGATCGAGTTGCGATTGTCGTAGGCAACGAAGCCCATGGATTGGTTGATTCAAGCAATATCGATCAGTGGGTCATGGTTCCGCATAGAGGTCGAAGTGAAAGTCTTAATGTTGCGATGGCGGCGACACTTGTGTGTTTCGAAGTTGCTAAACAACGGGATCACGCAGCTTCCAACGAGTAAAGTGTTGCTTGTATGTCAAGTGACGCAACATCAGAACTCGGCACCCAGGTTGAAGGTGCCCGTTTGGCTGCGTTAGCCCAAATTGCCAGCGCAACTGACGCTGCCTCGGTGGCGAAAATTGGCAGCGAACTTTCCGGAAAAAAGAGCGTTCTCAACACGTTGCGGGCGTCACTCGGCAAGATCCAAGATCCGGAAGCCCGCAAAGTTGCTGGTCAATTGATTAATGAGAGTGTGCAGCAAGTTGAAGTGGCCTTGCAACAGCGAACCGCAGAGTTTTTGGTGCAAGAGCGTGCTGCTCAAGTGGCTAATGAATCGTTGGATCTCACCGAGTTCGTAACTTCAAATCGGCGTGGACACTCACACATTGTGACCCAAGCGATGCAAAGGCTTGAAGATGTGTTCATCGGTCTTGGCTTTCAGATTGCAGAAGGTCCTGAAGTTGAAACAGACTTTTACAATTTTGAAGCCCTCAACATGCCTCGCACGCATCCTGCGCGAAGTGAATTTGACACCATGTTTATTGAACCGTTTTCGAGCGAGCACGAAGCAAATACAGTGCTGCTGCGCACGCACACTTCACCAGTTCAAATACGCGTGATGCAAAGTTGGGAGCCACCAATTTATGCAATCATGCCCGGCAGAGTGTTTCGCCGAGACACACCAGATGCCACTCACATGCCGGTGTTTCATCAAATTGAAGGTCTTGTCATTGACCGCGACATTACATTTGCGCATCTTGCGGGCATTATTGAATCTTTCACTAAAGCTTTTTTTGGTAGCGAGTTCACAAGCAGACTTCGACCTTCGTTTTTTCCATTCACCGAGCCGTCCGCGGAGTTTGATATCAAACGACCGAACGGTGACTGGATCGAACTCGGTGGATGCGGAATGGTGCACCCCAACGTATTGCGCGCAGGCGGCATAGACCCTGACGATTACACAGGGTTCGCGTTTGGTTTCGGTATTGACCGCATGGCTAAAGAGCGTCACAATGTCGAAGACATCCGTGAGATGTACACCAATGACCTGCGCTTCCTGAGGCAGTTCTCATGAAAATTCTGCACTCGTGGCTGAACGAATTTGCCGATTTCGGAAATGATGTTGATGCGATTGCGGCATCACTCACCAAGCTTGGGCTTGCGGTTGAGAGTGTCGAGCAAGTCGGTCTACCCGTCAAGGGTGTCGTCGTAGCCAAAGTGCTACGTACGGAGCGACATCCCGATGCAGCAAAAGTGCATCGCGTGTATGTAGACGCAGGTGACGGAGTCGAAAAACATGTGTGGTGTGGCGCGTTCAACATGAAGCCTGGAGACCTCATTCCTTTAGCAACGCTCGGAACGACTATGCCCGACGGTCGGTTGATTGGTCAGCGTGGAATTCTGGGAATCGATAGTGAAGGCATGTTGTGCTCGGGAACCGAGTTGGGCATAACCGCAGATGCAACCGGGATCATGATTTTGCCCTCCCATCTCCAATTGGGCGCTGACGTGTTTAGTGCATTGGGAATAGATCAAGACGTTGTTTTCGATTTGGATGTGACGCGTAATCGTCCTGACTGCACTGGATATTTGGGGGTTGCGCGAGATCTTGCCGCACACTTGAAACTGCCTTTAACACAGCATAAAAGTTCTGCGGTGGCCATGGGGAAGAAGATTGATGTACCTGTTGATATTCGCGCCAGTGATCGCTGCGCACGCTTCAATGTCACCGTGATGTCCGGTGTTGTTGTAACCGATTCACCGGCCTGGATTGCACAACGGTTGAGCCGTGCGGGCATGAGATCTATCAACAACGTTGTTGATGTTTCCAACCTGGTCAACCTCGAAATGAATCAGCCGAATCATGCTTACGACCTTGAAAAAGTTGCAGATGGGTTTATCGTGCGTAACGCGAGTGAGGCAGAAGTAGTTGAGACCCTTGATGATGTTTCACGAACGTTGACCGCACAAGATCTGTTGATTTGTAATGCAAAAAATGAGGTGGTCGGAATTGCCGGAATCATGGGCGGGGCGGGATCGCAAATCAGTGAGTCGACTACGTCACTTGCACTTGAAATTGCATGGTTCGAGCCACTGGGCATCGCAGCATCGGTTTCGCGACTCGGATTGCGCACAGAAGCTTCGTTGCGTTTTGAGCGTGGTGTAGATGCATTTGGCGGTCGCGCTGCTGCCGAAAGATTTGCACAATTGCTGAGCCTGACGTGCCCAAACTTGTTAGTCCATGATGGTGGTGCCGATACGAAAACATCGAGCCTGCCCGAAGAAAAGCGCACGACTAATTTGCGCATTGACCAAATACGAAGAGTGCTTGGCGTCGAGGTCGCAATAGATCGCGTTCGCGAGTTGCTTTCACCGATCGGGTTCGAGTTTTCTAAACCAGACAAATCGAACAACGTTGTCGTAACGATTCCATCCTTTAGGCCTGATTGCACACAAGAAATTGATGTCATCGAAGAGATCGCTCGCCACTTTGGTTTTGACGAAATTGGCAAGGTCGTACCTAAATCGCCTGTTCATGGACGGCTGTCGGCTGTTCAACAAAGGCGTCGCATAGTTCGAGAGTTTGTTCTCTCGCTTGGCGCATCGGAGGCGATGCCAAATCCATTTTTGGCTCCAGGCGACTTGACGCGCTGCGGTCTGTCAGAAGACAACGCACTGCGCCTAGCCAATCCATTGGTGGCTGAAGAAAGTGTGTTGCGCACATCGTTACGACCTGGGTTGTTGCAAGCAATTGCCTACAACCAGTCACATCGCATCAATGACATTAAGTTGTTCGAAGTTGGTCATGTTTACCCCCAGGGAAGTGAGCAACTTCCTGACGAGCATGAGGTGTTGTGCGTTGTGTTTGCCGAAAGCGACGCAACAAAAGCGATGGATATGTGGTCTCAGTTCTCGGCCTTCCTGGGCGTTGGTGCCCAGTTGTTCCAGGATGCTGCTCCTGCAGGTTTTCATGGCACAAGATCTGCTCAATTACGTCGAGGCAAAATTGTTCTCGGTGCAGTGGGCGAGATCGATCCAACTGTGTTGGCGAACTTTGGAGTTTCGGGCCGTGTCGCTTGCCTTGAAATCAATTTGTCGATGGTTCTCGGAGAGACTCCGAAGGTCGCAGCCGCTCAAGTTGTGAGCAAATATCCATCAAGTGACTTCGATTTGGCATTCGCTGTTCCACAAACTGTTCCTGCCGGAACATTGTTGAAGAGCCTTCGTCAGGCCGGGGGTAATTTGCTGGTGGATGCTGTGTTGTTCGATGTCTATCGCGGCAAAGGCGTTGCTGATGATGCCCGTAGCTTGGCCTTCAGGTTCAGATTCCAGGCTGCAGATCGCACCCTTGGCGAGACCGAGATATCCGATGCTCGAGCCCGTTGTATTGCAGCAGCCCAGAAATTGGGTGCAGAACTTCGCTAAAGGGTCGTTGCATAGTTATGCACTGCAGTGTATGATTATGCGATATGTTTTCTGTAGGAATTATTGGGGCATCAGGTTTCACTGGCGCTGAACTGCTGCGCCTGTGCGCACAACACCCGCAATTCGACGTCGTGTATGCCACTGGTGATAGTCAGGCTGGCACATTGGCGAGCAACTTGTATCCGTCACTTGCTGGCGCATATCCAAATTTGGTTTTTGAAGAATTTGATCTCGCTAGGGCATTGGCCTGCGATGTCGTTTTTTTGGGATTGCCTCATGAAGCATCTTTGGAAATCGTTCCCCAACTTGTCAACAAGGTTCGTTTGGTAGTCGATTTGTCGGCTGCTTTTCGGCTCACCGATCCATCGCAGTATCCAACTTGGTATGGGTTTGAGCATTCTTGCCCAGAACTTATTTCGCAAGCCGTTTATGGCCTTCCTGAAATGTTTCGCGCTCAACTGAAGAGTGCGAGGTTGATAGCAACACCAGGCTGTTATGTGACTGCGGCAAGTCTTGCTCTTGCTCCGCTTGTTCGTCAGGGTCTGATTGAGGCAACTGGTGTGATAGTCGATGCGGCGTCGGGCGTAAGTGGCGCCGGTAGGGCGCTGAAGCACAACACGATGTTCACTTCGGTGGACGAAGATTTCACTGCCTACGGCTTACTCGACCACAGACACACTCCAGAGATGGAGCAGGTGACGGGTGCACAAATTTTGTTTACACCGCATCTTGCACCGATGAATCGCGGAATTTTGGCAACTTGTTATGCGCGTCCGACTCCAGGCACGACGCCAACAACAGCATCGTTGCTTGCTTCACTTGCACGTTCATACAAGCGAGAACCATTTGTAGTCGTGAGGCCAACACCTCCTTCAACAAAAGCAACACTCGGCACAAACTCGGTGCACATCACTGCTCGTTTCGATCAACGAACCGGCTATGTCGTTGTAGTCAGTGCTCTTGACAATCTTGCAAAAGGTGCCTCTGGCGGCGCCGTACAGGCAGCGAATGTTGCTCTTGGTATCGAAGAATCAATGGGGTTGAGCAATGTTGGGATGTATCCATGAGTGCGGACACCAGTGCGCGAACTGTGATGGAATCATCGCATGAATTAACAGGCTCAATGCTGAGTGAGGCGTTGCCATACATCCAGCGTTTTGCAGGAAAAGTTGTGGTGGTGAAGTACGGAGGCAACGCGCTTGCTGGGTCGAGTGACGTAGATGCAGCGAGTACTTTTGCCCGTGATATTGCACTGATGCACGCTGTGGGAATCAAACCTGTTGTTGTGCATGGTGGTGGCCCTCAGATCAGTGCCTTGATGGAACGTCTGGGAAAGAAGCCAGAGTTTCGCAACGGACTACGTGTAACCGATCAAGAAACGATCGAGATTGCAAGCATGGTGTTGCTGGGTACGGTCAATCCACAATTGGTGTCGGCCATCAATGTGCATGGTGCACGGGCGGTTGGAGTTTCGGGTCAAGATGCTGGACTGCTGCAAGTTAACCAGCGCGATCCTGAGCTCGGCTTTGTTGGTGATATTCACTCGGTTGATCCAACAGTGTTGTTGTCGGCCATTAACGACAATGCAATACCTGTTGTCGCCACAATTGGTTCAGATGCGTCGGGGCAGGCCTATAACGTCAATGCCGACACTGCAGCCGCTGCAATTGCCGTGGCGTTGGGCGCAGAGAAACTGATTTATCTCACCGACATAGAAGGCTTACGTGCGGTAAAGGATGATCCGGGAAGCCTCGTTCGCAAAGCAACTGCATCAGAAATTGATGTGATGTTGAAGACCGGATCCATTGATGGCGGAATGATCCCCAAAATGGAGAGTTGCGTTTCCGCACTTCAACAGAGTGTGCACGACTGTCATATTTTGGATGGCCGCATAGCTCATGTGTTGTTGATCGAGCTTTTTACCATCGCTGGTGTTGGCACCATGATTTCTCAAGATTCAGAAGCAACTTTTCAATCAAAGGCACGTAACTGATGAACACAAAAATCAACACACATGTCAATTCGCATTATTTTTCCGATTCGGTTGTTGCAAAGCAGCTACTGGAGTCACAGTCTTCACAGAGTTCTGGTCACTGTCCTTTCATTCCCGTTTTTGGTGCTCCACAAGTAATGTTCGTGCGCGGTCAGGGCACTGAGCTGTGGGATGCATCAGGCAAGCATTACCTGGATTTTCTCTCAGGTATTTCGGTAACTTCTCTTGGTCACAGTCACCCGGCGGTGACCGCTGCAATTAGTGAGCAGGCAGCGACTCTGATGCATGTCAGCAATTTCTTCTCGAACCCAGTTGCGACAGAAGCCGCATTGATGGTTGACAAACTGCTTGGCGGTGGAGGACAAGTGTTCTTCTGCAACTCAGGTGCTGAATCAATTGAGGCGGCGATCAAACTTGCGCGGAAGTTTGGCGGAAGGGGACGTCACACAGTTGTGAGCGCTTTGGGAAGTTTCCATGGACGCACGTTGGCGGCGCTTGCCGCAACTGGGCAACCAGCAAAGCATGAACCATTTCAACCTATGCCAGAGGGTTTCCGTCACGTGGTGTTTGGCGATTTTGCTGCCCTTGATGCTGCAGTAGACGGCAGTGTCGCTGCGGTTCTGCTCGAAAGCGTGCAAGGCGAAGGTGGTGTAATCCCGGCGAGTATCGAATATCTACAAGCTGTGAGCGCACTGTGTGCCGAGCGTGGTGTGTTGTTGATGATGGATGAGGTGCAGACTGGCTTTGCTCGCACGGGGAAGTGGTTTGGCTTCGAACACGCAGGCATCAAGCCCGATGTAGTGACGCTCGCTAAGGCGATGGGTAATGGCATGCCAATCGGTGCAGTCTGGGCCCGCAAAGAAATCGCATCTGTATTTCAACCGGGTGACCATGGAAGCACATTCAGTGGAACTGCGATTGCAACTGCGGCAGCCAGAGCGACCATCAACGTAATGATCAAGATGGATGCGCCTGCGCAAGCAAAAGCTAAAGGAAAAATGTTGATTGATGCTCTGACCAAATTGCCTCAGGTTGTGCTGGTTCGTGGGCATGGATTGCTTTTGGGCGTAGAGCTGCAATCTGGAATCGATGCAAAAGTGGTTCAGTCAATGCTGCTCGATCGTGGATTGGTGACCAATGCAGTGACTGCATCGGCTTTACGTTTGGCGCCGCCAATCACAGTTCTCGATTCGGAGATTGCGACCGCTGTAGATCTCATCACTTCGGTACTGGCCGAGATTGCGAGCAAATCATGACATTGCGTCACTTCATCAATTCAACAGATATCTCGGCAGATGAATTGCGCGAGGTTTTGCAACTGAGCACTGCCAGCCCCGAAGCACTTGGCAAACCACTTGCTGGTCTCGGTGCTGCACTCATTTTTGAAAAGCCTTCCAACAGGACTCGGCACAGTATGGAACTGGCTGTCGTGCAGTTGGGCGGGCACCCTGTGTACACGCGCGGCGAAGAAGTTGGTCTGGACGTACGCGAGACCGTTGAGGACATCACGAAAGTGATGGGTGGTTATCACGCAGTTTTGGCCGCGCGAGTTTTCGATCACAACATCGTGAGACGAATGGCCGACAGTTCGAGCGTGCCAGTTGTTAACATGTTGAGCGATAGGCAGCATCCATTGCAGGGTTTGGCTGATGTGTTGACTATGCAGCAACAACTTGGTGATCTCGTTGGAAAAACAGTGTGCTACGTGGGGGATTACAACAACGTTGCTCGCTCGTTGGCACAAGCTTCGGCATTGCTCGGTATGCATGTGCGTTTGGGCTGCCCAATCGGCTATCAGGCCGAGGATGGGGAGCTGCAAGCGTTGCAAAAATTGGGGGCTGCATCTGTCAAACAATTCGACAACATGAAAGACGCAGTCAGTGGCGCAAATGCTGTTCATACCGACGTCTGGACATCGATGGGTCAAGAATCAGAAACCAGCAAACGCGAAAAGGCTTTTGCGAATTTCCAAGTAACTGAAGCCGTGATGAAAGATGCTGCGTTTGACGCGATTTTCATGCATTGCCTTCCAGCGCACAGAGGGATGGAAGTTGCTGCAGAGGTAATTGATGGTCCAAGGAGCAAAGTGTTTGAACAGGCACACAATCGCATGCATGCAGCACGTGGTCTGCTTGCATTTTTGATGGGAGTAAACGTATGACAACCAAGGTGCAACGTCAGCAGTCCATTACGCGAATTATTTCCGAAAGGGATGTAACTAGTCAGCCGCAGTTATTGAGGCTGTTGAAGAAATCTGGAATTGCTGCAACACAAGCGACAGTTTCTCGTGATTTGGAAGATCTCGGAGCTGTGAAAGTGCGCACTGCAAAGGGCGATACGGCATATGCCATACCCGAATTCGAGCCAGAGAGAATTGCTCCTCTCGAACAACTACGTCGCGTGTTATCCGAATGGGTCGCAGACATTCAGGTCAGCCATCCACTCGTGATTGTGCGGACTCCGCCGGGTTGCGCTCATGTTGTCGCTTCGGCTTTGGATCGCTCTCGTATCGAGGGTCTTGTTGGCACTGTGGCAGGAGATGACACCATGTTCTGTGTGGCAAGTGAAAAATTTGGCGCCAAGAAACTTGCGGCGAATCTTGGAAAATTGGCGGGATTGCAAACAACGGGAGCGACGAGAAAATGAGCGTAGAAAAAGACGCAGATATAGGCAGCTCATCACAGCCTTTGTGGCACGGACGTTTTAGTGTCGCCCCTGCTGCAGATCTCATGGCATTTACGCAGAGCCTTTCGTTCGACAAGAGATTGTGGAAGGACGACATTGCGGGTTCGATTGCGCACGTCAAAGGTCTTGAACAAGTAAGCCTGTTGAAGAAGCAAGAGGCTGCCGCGATTATTGACGCTTTGAATGTTGTCGCAACCGAGATGGGCGACAACACCTTCGTGTTTGTTGCGTCGGATGAAGACATTCATACAGCGATTGAGCGTCGTGTTACGGAGATTGCTGGCGAAGTAGGCGGCAAAGTGCACACGGGTCGTAGTCGCAATGATCAATGCGTCACCGCGGTTCGACTGTGGACAAAGCGAGAGCTTGGTGTGCTTGCACAACAACTGCTCGAACTGTGTGATGTGCTGTCTGCTCGGGCCGATGCGGCTGGGTGGGGCAGTGACGGTGTGTATCTACCCGGCTACACGCACTTGCAGCGCGCCCAGCCAGTTTTGCTTGCGCACCATTTGCTTGCACATGCTTGGGCATTTACACGCGACATTGACAGGCTTTTGCAAACAATTGAAAGGCTTGATGTCTCTACATTGGGCGCAGGAGCGCTTGCTGGTTCTTCGCTTCCTCTGGACCCAAAATTCACTGCAAAAGAATTGGGATTTGCAACTCACTTTGCCAATTCGTTAGATGCGGTATCGGATAGAGACTTTGTTGCAGAGGCGCTCTTTGACATCGCTCTGATTGGAACACATCTCTCGCGAATTGGTGAAGAGTTTGTGTTGTGGACCACAACAGAGTTTGGTTTTGCTTCGCTTGACGACAGTTACGCAACTGGCTCGTCAATGCTGCCGCAAAAAAAGAACGCCGACATAGCCGAGCTTGCTCGTGGCAAGACTGGTCGTTTGATCGGCAATTTGACTGGACTGCTCGCAACATTGAAGGGCCTTCCGCTTGCGTATAACCGCGACTTGCAAGAGGACAAGGAACCGTTGTTTGATTCATATGATCAAGTCTCGTTGGGTATAACGGCAGTTTCCGGAATGATCGCAACTGCCACTTTCCATCGTTCAACAATGGGCGAAGCCGCTGACGCAGAGATGCTGTTTGCGACCGATCTCGCTGAGTGGCTGGTGCAACAGGGAACTCCCTTCCGACAGGCCCATGCAATGGTTGGAAGCCTCGTGCAACAATCACTCAAGGGCAAAGAGTCGTTGCGCGAACTCGTGCTTAAGGATCCAAACTTTGGCGAAGGTGCTGCCGCGCTCATTGGCAAGGGTCTTGGTGTGGGTCATCGCACTTCGCCAGGAGCAAGTGGACCTGCGGCTGCAGCTGAGCAACAAACAAGATTCTCAAACCAAATTGCTTCATTGAGAGCACGCATCAACAGCAACTAACCACCTATTATTGGCGCATGGCTTCGAATGGTGTTCCGTTGCATCGCGACATCGTCGCCGAATTTGCATCTCGTGGGTTGATTCATGACTCAACTGACAGAGCAGAGTTGACGGCCCGAAGCACAACGTCACAGATTTCTGCTTATGTTGGTTTTGACCCGACTTCCGATTCGCTGCATGTAGGAAACCTTCTTGGACAAATTTCGCTGAGGCGGCTTCAGCTTTTGGGGCATCGTCCTGTCGTGCTGGCTGGCGGAGCAACTGGCATGGTCGGCGATCCGTCTGGCCGAAGCGACGAGCGGAATCTGCTCGATGCTGAGACTTTGAATCACAACGTGCAGTCGATCAAACGACAGCTTGAACGAATTTTGGATTTCACCCCTGGACACACTCAGGCAATTTTGGTGGACAATGCTGAATGGACCGCAAAGGTTTCCGCTCTTGATTTTTTGCGCAATGTTGGCAAGCACATCACTGTCAATCAAATGCTGGCAAAAGATTCGGTCAAGTCCCGACTTGCGGAAGGCAACGGTCTTTCGTTTACTGAATTCAGTTACATGTTGTTGCAAGCAAACGACTTCCGTCACTTGTGTGAGCACCACAGTTGTGAAATGCAAATGGGTGGATCTGATCAGTGGGGCAATATCACCGCGGGTATTGATCTCATTCGTAAGACATTGGGACGAAGTGCTTTTGGTTTGACATGGCCGCTTGTCACCAAATCCGATGGGACAAAGTTTGGCAAAACAGCCGATGGTGCGGTGTGGCTAGATGCTCGTCGCACTTCTCCGTATCAGTTTCGACAATTCTGGATGCAGTTGAGTGATATTGATATCGAAAAGATGTTGCCGCAGTTTTCGTTGCGGTCGATGGATGAGATCAACGAAATTTTGACTGAGCAGCGAGCGCGGCCAGAGTCGCGTGTTGCGCAACGGACGCTTGCCCGTGAATTAACCGAGTTGCTACATGGCGAAGAGTCGGCAGTGGCAGCAGAACAGGCTGCGGATGTGTTGTTCGGGGCTAATCCAATTTCCGCAAGCCCTGCGGCGCTGCATTTGATCGCTTCTGAAGTGGCGGGTAGTGCGATGGGCAAAGCAGCCTTGGGTGATGCTGTGAGCGTGCTGGTGTTGACCGGGCTTGCAACATCCAACACGGAAGCGCGCAGACTGCTTACTCAGCGAAGTGTTCGGGCCAATGGTGAACAGATTGATGAACAAACCAAACTTGACAAGATTCCTCTCTTGCATTCGCGCTGGTTGTTGCTACGTAAGGGCAAGACTGCCTATCATCTGATCGATTTTCAAGGCTGATTTTTCAATTCAATCCATAATTGATCATTCGCATCTTGCGTATGTGCGCTGTTTACGTGTCGTTTGCAAGTAGACTTCATCAGGTGCCAACCCCAGAAAATCGCGGTCCACGTCGTCCGCGACGGGAAGAAGAATCCGGCAGACCTTCGCGTCCCTCACGTCCCGGCGGTGCTGGTGGTGCAGGCGGTCGTTCAGACAGACCAGCTGCAGGCCGTGGTCGTCCATCAGCGGATCGTGGCGAACGCCCATCCCGTCCAGGTAGTCGTCCAGCAGGTCGTCCTGCATACGGGCAAAGTGATGGCCCAAGTCGCGGTCGTCCACCAGCAGGTCGCGGTCGTCCGTCAGCAGATCGCGGTGATCGTCCGTCGTATGGTCGTGGAGATTCAGCGGGTCGTCCTCCAGCAGGTCGTGGTCGTCCGTCAGCAGATCGCGGAGATCGCGGAGATCGTTCGTCTTATAGCCGCGGTGATTCAGCGGGTCGTCCACCAGCGGGGCGAGGTCGTCCAAGTAGTGGCCGTCCGTCAGCAGATCGCGGAGATCGCGGTGATCGTCCGTCGTATGGTCGTGGAGATTCAGCGGGTCGTCCTCCAGCAGGTCGTGGTCGTCCAAGTAGTGGTCGTCCGTCGGCTGATCGCGGTGATCGCGGTGATCGCGGTGATCGTCCGTCGTATGGTCGTGGTGATTCAGCAGGTCGTCCTCCAGCGGGTCGTGGTCGTCCGAGTAGCGGCCGTCCTCCAGCAGGTCGTGGTCGTCCCGACTCCGGCCGTTCGTTCCGTGATGATGATCGCCCAGTAGTTCCACAAACTGCTGCGCAGCGCAAAGCAGACGAAGTTCGTTATCGCACGGGTGGTCGCAAGAACGATCGAGATGCATTGCCGCGCAATACGCAGTCAAATGAAGTTTGGAAAGATGAAGGCTCAACTCGTCCAGCACGTGGTCGTGGCCCTCGTCGAGAAGAAGAATCAGCACCGATTCGCCTTGAGCGAGATGAGCGACGTGCATCAGCTGCTGCCATGGCGCATGTTGAGGCAACAGTCGCTGGAAGCATCATCGCAATTGTCGGAGAGCGTGCATCGAAGCGCCTGATTGAAAAACTTGCGTTGGCACTTGATGCATTCGAGCGCGGTCGTTACCAAGACGCCAAGAAAATCATTATTCCAATCTCGCGGGATTGCCCGGGGGTTGAATTGATTCACGAAATCGCAGGATTGTCGATGTATCGCATGGGTCAGTGGCGCGATGCCGCAGATCATCTCGAGCAGGCACGTGCGCTCACTTCTGGCTCAACACTGAATCATCCAGTTCTCGCAGACTGTTATCGCGCGTTAATGCGTTATGACAAAGTCGACGAATTGTGGAAAGAACTCAAAGATGCTTCGCCGGATCCAACAATTGTTGCCGAAGGTCGCATTGTTGCCGCAAGTGCTTTAGCCGATCAGGGCGACATTCAAGCCGCAGTGCGTTTAATGCAGCAGTCAAAGCAAGACCCAGCCAAGGTTCGCGAGCATCATTTGCGCGAATGGTATGTTCTTGCCGACTTGTATGACCGATCAGGCGATGTAGTCCAGGCGCGCACTATTTTCCAGCGCATTGCAAAAAATGATGCAGACTTCACCGATGTTCGTGATCGTCTTGAGACTCTGGGTTCTCGCTAAAAACAATTAGTCGCGAGTATTGAGTTCGCGGATTACAAAGCCAGTTCGCAACTTGGGCGTGAAGAACGTCGACTTTGGTGGCATCAAAATACCTTCAGTCGCGGTGCGTTTGATCTCGGCCACGCTCACAGGTCGAATCAGAATCGCTGCATTCGCTTGGTGTTGTGAAAGTACATCGACTACTTCAGTGACCCCATGTTGAAAAGAAACCGTATGTGCAAGATCTCGTAGTGCATGCTCGAGACGGGCGCTATCCAGGGATCTGATGCCATCAAATGCATCTGCGCGAGGCGTCAGCCATTTTGTTTGCAGGTCTCTGTCAATGAAACACAGACATCCGTCTTGTTCCATCGTCGCAAGCGTTTTTGGATTGATCGGCGGAGCATCGGTGACGGTGAATGATACTTCAAGTGTTTTGAGCAATGTCTCCGCTGACACATCGGTGTAGAGACGGTGAATTGCAGCAACGCTGAGTTGTTCGTCGATGAGCTCGTTTACGAAAGTGAGCGTTTGTTCGGCATCGGTTGAAGTCGAATTGGTGCGAAGGCGCGTTTCGTCGCGGTACGTGCGACTGATTGCGTAGCGGTGGTGACCATCGGCGATGATTACCGGGTGTTTTGCGATGCAATCACTGATTGCAGCAATGTGGGCAGGGTCGCTTAGTCGTTCGACGGTGTGCGTGACGCCCTGCTCATCAATGTATGAACCAACTACTTCTGCTGGAGCTTTCAAAATCTCGCTCAGACCCGGAGCAAGACTCAGGCCCCAAACAGGTGAGAGATTTGCATCAGTTGCTCGGGTGAGATCAAGACGGTCGGTCTTTGCCTTTGGGGTTGTGCGCTCGTGGGGAAGTACATCGCCTGCGCCTTCGTCTACAACTTCTATGCCGCCAAGAACGCCAACAATGTTCCGTTGGTTGCCGATGGTGTCGCGAAACTGCATGCGATACAGGGTGAAAGAAGGCAACTCATCGCGAACGAGCACGCCAGCCTCTATCCACTCATTGAGTATGTGTGCTGCTGCTTGATAAGCGTCTGGCTGATTTGAAGTTGCGATGGGCAAATCGATATTGACGATGTTGTGCTGATGTTGCGCAACCAAGTTGGCGCGATCACTGTCGTTCAGAACGTCGTATGGGGGTGCACAGGTCTTGCTGAGTTCTGTAGATGGCGCATATCGAAGCGCGCGAAACGGAAGAAAACCAGGCACAATTACAGTGTGCCATCTGCAGCCCCAATATTGTGCGATTTGGATGGTGTCGTATGGCTGATGCATCAACCCATTGCGGGGTCTGTGCATGCGATTGAGTCCCTTCGAGAGGCTGGTCATCGCGTGTTGTTCGTTACAAACAATTCGTATTCGGTCGTTTCTGATCAGGAAAATTCATTAGCAAAGATTGGCATTGATGCGCGTAATGACGTGATCACTTCGTCTCAGGCCGCTGGATCGCTTCTTCGCAAGGGTGAACGAGTGTTGCTCGGGGGCGGGCCAGGTGCAGTTGAGGCGATTAGAAATGCTGGTGCAATTTTGACCGGACGTTCTGACGATCACCTCAATGTTGAATCGGGAAACGCCGAGATGCGGAGCAAAACTGATCAGGAGTTCGATGTCGTCATGGTTGGTTATCACCCGACATTCGATTATCGCGGTTTGACACGACTTTCTCATGCGGTTCGCGGTGGCGCGAGGTTGATCGCGACGAATGATGACGCGACTTATCCAACTCCTCATGGGCTGATACCTGGCGGCGGTTCAATCTTGGCTGCAGTAGTTGCAGCTTCGGGTGTAGAGCCAATTGTTGCGGGAAAGCCTTACGAGCCGATTGCTGATTTGGTGCGTCGAGTTTTGGGCATTACCGATCTTTCCGACGCATGGATGGTGGGAGACCGGCCATCCACAGATGGATTATTTGCACAGACTGTCGGATGCAAATTTGCTCAGGTGTTGACTGGCATCTCATCAGCAGACAAATCAAGCGATACTGCGCTCAATCTTCCAATTGAAAACTTGCATGTGTATGCGGATCTTGCTGCGTTCGCCAAGATGATTGTTGGTTCATAGTCGGATGTCGAAAGCACGCTTGCGATTGGATGCTTGGTTGGTCAAGCAAGGTATTGCATCGGATGCAGTACACGCCAAAACTTTGATTGAACAGGGTTTGATTTTGGTGAATGGATCTATTGCGCTGACAGATAATCGGATGATCGCTAATTCTGACAGTGTGTTGTTATCGACACCAGCACGTTTTGTTTCTCGAGGTGGCGAAAAACTGGAGGCGGCATTGCTTTCGTTTAACGTCGCATTGACCAGTAAGCGTGTTTTGGATGTTGGTGCTTCAACCGGAGGCTTCACGGATTGTGTATTGCAACGCGGTGCAGCCGAAGTCGTATCGCTAGATGTGGGGAAGTCCCAATTGCATGATCGGTTGGTTCGTGATCCAAGGGTCAAGATCCTTGACTCAACAAATGCCCGGACCATGACGGTTGACATGGTTGGTGATTTCGATGTAGTCGTTGCCGACCTTTCTTTTATCTCTTTGCGCCAAGTTGCTACCGCACTTTGCGAAGTGCTGCGTCCACATGGAGACATGATCTTGCTTGTGAAGCCACAGTTTGAGGCTGAGAAATCCGAAGTTGACAAGGGTGCTGGTGTGATCAGGGACGTCGAAATTCATCAACGAACAATCGATCAGGTGGTTCAAGCCTTCAGATCGAAGGGGATGACACAGTCAGGGATTATTGAGTCGCCGTTACGCGGAGCCGATGGGAATACGGAATTCCTCCTGCATCTGCGCTGGGAATCTGTAAGTGGTGCTCACTCTGTGAGTTGGGTTGAGTAGGTTGGCAGGCATGGAGGCAAGCCGATGAGTTCCATTTTTGTGGTGTCCCACCACACGCGCGGCGAGATTGGTCAGTTGCTGACCGACTTAGAGGCCTGGTGCACAAAACATGGCCATCATTTATGGATGTTGCCGGCTGACGCGAATGCGAGAGGTTTTCAGCATTTGGCAAGCGAGCGCGCAGCCATGGACGCCGACATTGTGTTGTCGTTGGGTGGCGACGGAACAGTTTTGCGTGCAGTTCATCTGTTGGATGGTGCTCCAGTGCCCATCCTCGGTGTCAACGTAGGAACGCTTGGATACCTCACTGAAATCGAACCTTCCGAGTGCATCGCATCCCTGCAGCGTTGGGTGGATGGTCGAGAAGACAAAGATTTCATTATCGATAAGCGCATGATGCTTTCTGTGTTGCTGAAGCGAGCCGATGGAAGCACCGATCTATCGTGGCGCGCACTCAACGAAGCGGTGCTCGAAAAACAACAGTCAGGTCACACAGTGTGGCTAGACGTTGTCATTAACTCCGAACTGTTTGCAACATATTCGGCAGACGGATTGATTGTTTCTACGCCAACCGGGAGTACTGCGTATTCAATGTCGGCTCGCGGTCCGGTGGTCTCACCGCGACATCGCGCTCTTCTTGTTACTCCGGTTTCCCCACACATGTTGTTCGATCGGGCTCTTGTGCTCGACCCTCACGAGTCACTATTGATCGAGGTTGTCGGCACGCGTCCAGTGGATATGGCGCTCGATGGGCGAAAGGTAATGAGTTTGACGCAGGGAGATGTTGTGAGTTTTGCTCCGGACACTTGCACTGCAGAGTTCTTGCGTTTCAAGACGCCAAAGTTTCATCAGATCGTGCGCACCAAATTTGGCCTCGGTGATGATTGATGCTCAGTGAATTGCACATTGAGAATCTTGGAGTAATTGAAAAACTTGATCTGACTATTGGTGAAGGTCTTGTTGCGTTAACGGGTGAAACAGGTGCAGGCAAGACGATGCTGGTCGAGGCGATTGACTTGCTCGTAGGTGGTAGGGCAGATGCGTCTGTTGTTCGCACCGGATGTGAAGAGGCTCGAGTTGAAGGCCGATTTGTTACCGAAGAGAGCGAAGTGATTTTGTGTCGAGTCGTTCCTGTCACTGGCCGTTCTCGCGCCTATGTAAATGGTCGACTTGCAACAGTTGCACAGCTTGCCGAATATGGTGCCGAACTTGTGGACCTGCATGGACAACATGCACATCAAAGTTTGCTAGGAGCCTCAGCCCAGAGGCTTGCACTTGACCACTTTTGTGGAGTCGACCTCGAGCCACTGCGTAATGCTCGCGCACGTCTAACAGAAATTGAAGCGCTGTTAGCAACGCTTGGTGGCGACGAACGTGCTCGTGCTCGAGAGATCGATCTCTTGCGCTTTCAGGTGAAAGAAATTGACGACGCGAATCTGCAGAGCCCTGAGGAAGACGATGACCTCTCTCGTTCGGAAGATTTGTTGGCTGATGCAGTAGCCCATCGTGAGGCCCTCTATGCGGCGGCCGCAGCGTTGCAAGATGATGATGGGGCGAGCGATGTGGTGGGCCGTTCAATAGCGGCCATTAGTCATCGCGAAACATTTGTGGCGCTCGGTGAGCGCCTGAAGAACGTGCAGGCAGAGATTGATGACGTTGCTAGAGAAATGCGCGATGTGGCCGAAACGATCGAAGAAGATCCGGCCAAATTGGATGAGGTCCGACAGCGCCGACACCTGCTTGTTGATCTGCGTCGTAAGTACGGTGAGTCACTCAGCGAAGTGATTGCGTACGGTGCCGAAAGCACATTGAGACTTGACGAACTAGAGAGTTTTGAAGCTCGAGCAGCAACGCTGGATTCTGAACGCGCCGCTGCGGTGCAACAGTTGCGATCTGCAGAAAAGGTTGTGGGCGATGCCCGACGGGCTGCAGCACCCAAATTGGCAAAGGCAGTGCAACAGCATCTGAGAACGTTGGCAATGGCCCATGCCATTGTCGAGGTATCGGTTGGCGTTGACGCTGGTGATGACGTCACCTTTTTGCTTGCGGCCAACCCTGGTTCACCGCCACTACCTCTCACAAAAGTTGCGTCTGGTGGCGAGTTGGCTCGTACGATGCTGGCGCTTCGCTTGGTCCTCACTGAAGGTCCGGCCACATTGGTCTTCGACGAAGTAGACGCTGGAATCGGCGGGGAAGCTGCTGTTGCTGTGGCTGGCGCACTGGCGCAACTGGGCCAAAGACATCAGGTTTTAGTGGTCACGCACCTTGCCCAGGTTGCTGCTGCTGCTCATCGACAGATCAAAGTTTCAAAGACTGTGAAGTCAAAACAGACGTATGCCGAAGCCTGCGAATTGGGCTCGCAAGACCGAGTCCAAGAGATTGCTCGCATGCTGTCGGGAGGCATGGCCGAGGAATCCGCCCTGAACTATGCCTCCGAACTCCTCAAAGCCTCGAATGTTCGTTCGAGTGGTCAGGGGCGTTCACGCCGTTAGCCCCTGTGAGGGTATGCTTATCTTCCGTCGTGGAGTATCTGGTCCCAGTCGGGAGCGCTCCGCACAGAGACGGGAGCAAGTAGTGCCAAAGCATGTGTTTGTAACAGGTGGTGTTGCAAGTTCGCTTGGCAAAGGTCTCACTGCTTCCTCGCTGGGTCGCTTGCTCAAGATGCGTGGTCTCCGAGTGACAATGCAAAAGTTGGATCCGTACATCAATGTCGATCCAGGCACAATGAATCCGTTTGAACACGGTGAAGTTTTTGTTACCGATGATGGTGGAGAGACCGATCTCGATCTTGGTCACTACGAGCGCTTTATCGATGAGAATCTTTCACGTTCGTCCAATGCGACAACGGGAAGTATCTACCAAGCGGTTTTGGCTGCAGAACGTCGTGGTGATTACCTGGGCCGCACAGTGCAGGTGATTCCGCACGTTACGGATGAGATTAAGCGTCGCATTCAACGTCTCGCAACAGATGATGTCGATGTTGTGATTACCGAAGTTGGTGGAACCGTTGGCGACATTGAGATTCTTCCATTCCTTGAGGCGATTCGTCAGTTTAAAAATGAAGTTGGCCGTGACAACATTTGTTACGTGCACGTGACGCTGGTGCCGTTTATTGGTCCGAGCGGTGAGCAAAAGACGAAACCGACACAGCACAGTGTCACCGAGTTGCGATCGCGTGGTATTCAGCCAGATTTGATTGTTTGTCGCAGCGACGAACCGATCAGCGATCAATTGAAGCGCAAGATTTCTGGTCAGTGCGACGTTGATCAGAAGAATGTCATCAATGCAGCTGATGTCAAGAATATTTATGAGTTGCCGTTGATTCTTCATGATGAAGGTCTTGATACTCAGATTTGTGAAGTCTTAAAAATTGACGCGCCTCTTGATCTGACTCCTTGGAGGCAGTTAGTTGCACGAGTTGAAGCATCAACAGCTCCAGTGAGAATTGGGCTGATCGGCAAATATGTGCAATTGCAAGACGCATATCTTTCGGTCGTTGAAAGTTTGAAGCATGCTGGGTTTCACCATGGAGCAAAAGTTGAGATCGTGTGGATTCAGGCTGAAGATGTGGAAGGTTTGCTTGCTGACGATCGAATGACAACTCTGGATGGAATAGTGATTCCGGGAGGTTTCGGTCCTCGTGGCATTGAGGGCAAGATCAGGGCTGCAGAGTTTGCCCGAGAGAACTTGGTTCCTTGCCTTGGGCTATGCCTCGGAATGCAGGTAATGACTGTCGAGTTTGCGCGACATGTGTTGGGAATGGAAGATGCCAACTCAACGGAGTTTGATTTGTCAACCCAGCATCCTGTCATCGACATCATGAACGATCAGCGAGACGTAACCGACAAGGGTGGAACGATGCGACTCGGTGCGTATTACGCAGTTCTCACACCCGGCACCAAGGTTGCCGATGCTTATGCTGAACCTGTTGTGAGTGAGCGACATCGTCACCGTTACGAATTTAACTCCACCTATCGAAGTCGCTTCGAAGAGGCTGGCTTCATCTGTAGCGGAACATCTCCTGATAAGCGTTTGGTTGAATTTATTGAATTGCAGGATCATCCATTCTGGGTTGCCACGCAAGCGCATCCTGAATTCAAGAGTCGTCCAGATAGACCGCATCCATTGTTTCGCGAATTGATTGGTGCAGCGCTGGCTCGTCGCGCTCTTACCGAAAGTAGTTCGCGATCTGCCGACCGCACGGCTTCTGCAGACGCGAAGTCGTAGACCAATCGGAAAATATTTCTGATGGCGCACTTTGAGCGCATCTCACGGTCTGTATTGCATGAGTGGGTGTTGTGGAAGCTTGTACAAAGTCGCTTTCGGTCTCCTCAGGGTGAAGAGTTTGTTCGCACATACGTTGAGTCACCAGGTGCCACTGGCATAGTCCCAATTCGACTCGATGCGAATGGGCGATATGAGGTAGTGATGGTTCGACAGTACCGACCAGCGCTTAACGCCTACAGTCTCGAGATTCCAGCAGGCATGAGGGATGTGGCAGGGGAAGATCCACAAGCCACGGCATTGCGCGAATTGCAAGAAGAGACGGGCTTTACGTCCCGCGATGTGCGACCGATTGGTCAAATATTGCAAGCCCCTGGCATCACCAATGCTGCAGTGCAGTTGTATCTTGCTCTTGGTTTGACGGAAGTTGCAATGGATCGCCACGGACCAGAAGAAGACGATATGACGGTCGAAGTGTTGCTGCTCGACGATGCAATTCGAATGATCGAAACGGGTGAGATTGACAATGCGATGGCGGTGGTTGGCCTATTGCGCGCAGATCGATTACTTCGAACAGAAAATGTTGTCAATATATGACGAGTCTGACCGACCGTGAACGTTTCCTGACATGGATGCGCGTTGAGCAGGGCAGATCTGATCGGACCATTGAGGCCTACGGAAGAGACATAACTCAATATGAGTTGTATCTTGTCGGTGCAAAGTCAACGTCGCGGGCAGTGAAGCCAGCGCAGATAGAGAAGTATGTGGGTCAATTGCGAGCGAATGAACGGGCGCCTAAAAGTATCGCCCGACAGTTTGCTGCTATTCGCATGTTTCACCGCTTCATGCTTGATGAGGGTTTGCGCGCCGACAATCCAACGGCGTTCATAGATGGTGTCAAGGTGCCGTCCGGAATACCCAAAGCATTGAGTGAGGATGAAGTTGAATTGCTCCTGAATGCGGTAACTGGTGTTGATTCGTTGGCATTACGGGATCGTGCGTTGCTCGAATTTTTGTATGCAACTGGTGCCCGTGTTTCCGAGGCTTGCGGTCTTTCAATGAGCGATATTGATATGGAAAGCAACGTCGCTCGCGTTTTCGGCAAAGGTTCCAAAGAGAGAATTGTGCCTTTCGGAAGACATGCAAAAGAGGCACTCGAAGTTTGGTTGGGCGCTGGCGGGAGGCCCATGTTGTGTCCGCAGCAGTGGGCTAAACGCGACCACGCTGATGCAGTATTCCTTGGCGTTCGCGGCACACGTTTGTCACGACAAGCCGCATGGGGGATAGTGCGCAAATATGCGCTGTTGGCAGGAATCAAGAGTGAGCTGTCTCCACACGTGCTGAGACATTCCTGCGCAACTCACATGCTTGTGCACGGGGCCGATCTGCGAATTGTGCAAGAGCTACTTGGACACGCATCGGTGAGCACAACACAGGTGTACACAAAGGTTGATAACGAAGTGCTGTTTGAGATGTATCGAGAGTCGCATCCGCGTGCACGAGTCAAGGCTCACCAATGAGTGGGATTGCACATCTTGCAAAGCGCTTCGTGCTTAATCTTGTGCCGTCTCAAGTTCATGAAATTGAACGCCAATGGGTTCATTCAATACTTTCTCAAGAAGAGTTTGATTTATGGAACAACATGATGGTGCAGGATCGACGGCACAGCGTGATGGTTGGGCGTCGTTTTGTGAAGCATCGACCAAATGCTTTAAATAGTGAAATCGCTGGAGCGTTACTACATGATGTTGGCAAGTCTGCAGCACGTCTTGGAACTTTGGCACGAGTGCTCGCGACACTGGTTGGTCCACGCACAAGTTGCTTTCGTCAATATCACGACCACGAAGAAATTGGTGCTGCGATGCTTCGATCTATAAACAGTGACGAGTTGACCATCTCGATGGTCGAAGGCTCGTGTGCAGCGGAGTTAAAAGAAGCCCTCATCAAAGCGGATGACATTTAGCCAACATATACATCGCTCGCTGTTACTTGCTTCGGTAGAGACCAATCGCGCTATGTGCTCGAGCAAGTGTTGCTTGAGCAACCTTGGATGCTCGCTCTTTGCCAAGTGCGAGCAAATTGCTGAGTTCAGCCGGATCTGACATCAGTTCGTGATATCGAGCCTGAATCGGGCGCAGCATTTCAGCAACAGCTTCACCGGTGTCTTGCTTAAGTTTTCCGTACTGTGTGTACGTCGTTGCGAGTGAAGCAGGTGACTCGTTTGTGGCTGCTGCAAGTATCTCGAGCAAGTTACTCACACCCGGTTTGCGTTCGCGGTCAAATGCCACTTCATTGTCGCTGTCAGTGACTGCGCGCTTGAACTTTTTGACAATCGCTGCAGGGTCGTCAAGTAGATAAATGATTCCCGCTTCACCATCGCCAGACTTACTCATTTTGTTGGTTGGTTCCTGTAAATCCATCACTCGGGCACCGGTCGGTGGAGTCACGGCCTTTGGAACAACAAATGTGTCACCAAAACGATGGTTGAATCGAAGAGCTATGTCACGGGTTATCTCAATGTGCTGCCGTTGGTCGTCGCCAACAGGTACTTCGGCTGCGTCGTAGAGCAGGATGTCTGCGGCCTGCAAGGCGGGATAGGTGAAGAGCCCGGCTGATACGAAATCAGCCTCACGCTTTGCTGACTTATCTTTAAATTGGGTCATACGACTCAGTTCGCCGAAACTGACGGTGCATTCCATAATCCAACCCAACTGGCTGTGTTCTGGAATGTGGCTTTGTACAAAAACTGTTGCTACCTGAGGATCGAGCCCAACCGCAAACAATATTGCAGCTAATTGCAGTGTTTGCTTGCCGAGCACGCCAGGAGTGTCGGTAATTGTGAGCGCATGCAAGTCGACGATGCCATGAAAAACATCATTTGAATGCTGACCAGACACCCAATTGCGTAGTGCGCCTAAATAGTTGCCGAGGTGGACTTCTCCGGTCGGTTGAATGCAGGAAAGGACTCTGGCCACGTCATTACGCTAGTGCAAACCACTTGTGCAATGGACCGATTAAACGACTGTTTGATATAGCCTTGTCCGCGATGGCATACGAGGTAAACACCCCGGTCTTTGATGGCCCATTTGATTTGCTTCTGCATCTTATTTTGCAAGAAGAAGTCGATATCCACGAGGTGTCGCTACTGCGTATTGTGGAGGCGTATCTCGTTGAAGTTCAGCGTATGCAAACTTTTGACTTGGAAATTGCAACGGAGTTTTTGCTCATCGCCGCAACCCTGGTTGAACTAAAGACCCGAAGGCTGCTTCCTGGCAAAGCCGATATGGATCTCGATGAGGAGCTTGCTCTTTGGGAAGAGCGGGATTTGTTGCTTGCTCGCTTGTTGGACTGCAAAACATTCAAGGATGTAGCGGGTGTGTTTAGCGAATTGGTGGAAAAGGCCGGTCTGAGTTTTGCCCGTATGGCGGGACCAGACGAACGGTTTGCTGAGTTGATGCCAGACTTGCTGGAAGGCGTTACTCCAGTCAGATTGCAACGTGCATTTTTACGTGCTGTCCAACCGAAGCCTCCAACAACAATCGATTTATTTCACGTTGCGCCTATTCGTGCGAGTGTTGCAGAAGCGTTGATGGAGTTGCTTGATGAATTGCCGAGCCTTGGCCGTGTTACGTTCGCGCAACTCACTGAGGCGATTCACGATCGCATTGCTGTCGTCTGCCGATTTTTGGCGATACTTGAGTTGTACAAGCAAGGTCGAGTGGATCTTGAGCAGAGCGATAAGTTCGGTGACATTCAGGTGCTGTGGACTGGCGGCAACGATGTTGGTTTTGAAGCAGTTTTCAACATAGATGACTATGAGGGATGATTTTGGAATGAAAGGTTGTAAATATGTCTGATGAAGAAACAGAGATCAGCGCGGACATTGTGCGTGCTCTTGAAGGAATCCTTCTGGTTGCAATGGAGCCGGTTGACCCAACTTTGCTTGCACAGTTGCTCGAACTACCACTTGCTGTGGTGGAGGGTTTATGTGAGCGATTGTCGTTGGCTTACGCCGATGCGGGACACGGTTTCCAGTTAGTCAAAGTTGCCGGTGGATTTCGTTTTCAATCGCATCCTGATGTGTCTGCTTATGTGGAGCGTTTTGTGCTCGACAGCCAGCAGGCTCGCATTTCTTCTGCGGCGTTAGAAACCTTGGCGATCATTGCGTACAAACAACCACTGTCGCGTCAACAAGTTGCATCAATTCGCGGAGTTGATCCAGACGCAGTGATGCGCACATTGCAAGCCCGTGGCTACATCACTGAAGTGTCTCGCGATGATGGCCCCGGTCAGGCAGTTTTGTTTGGAACCACAGCAATGTTCCTTGAGCGTCTCGGGCTTGATTCGCTTGCTTCGTTGCCTCCAATCGCCGATTTCGTGCCGCCCGCTGAAGTGGTCGAGGCTCTCGAACAAGGATTGCGCATCGTCCCTGCAAACCCAATGGGTGCTTCTCGAAACGAAGTTGAGGGGTAATTATCTCTTCATCAACGCCGGGAGGCGACGATCACTTATACGAAGGCGAACGCTTGCAAAAAGTGTTGGCTCGCCATGGATGGGGCAGCAGGCGCGCGTGTGAGGAAATGATCGCCGAGGAGCGAGTGACCGTAAATGGCGAGACGGCAATTTTGGGTCGCAGGGTTGATGTGGAAGTTGATCTCATCGAGATTGATGGTGCGCCAGTCGGTGTGCGACCTGACGTGGTGTACTACTTGTTGAACAAGCCCATTGATGTGATCTCAACAGCTATTGATACTCACGGTCGTGAGACGGTAGTGGATCTCGTGCCTCTGGAACCTCGGGTGTATCCAGTTGGTCGCCTTGATGCCGACTCTGAGGGGTTATTGCTGCTCACCAATGATGGTGAACTCACCAACCGAATTACGCATCCGAGTTATGGCTTGGAAAAAGAGTATTTGGTTCATGTCGAATGTTCGTCCGCCGGTGTGAACAACACCGCAATTAGTCGGATGCGAAATGGCATTGAGCTTGATGACGGAATGACGGCGCCCGCGGATGTCAGTCAGTTGCAGCCTGGTGTCTTGCGCGTGGTGATTCATGAGGGTAGAAACCGACAGATACGTCGAATGTGTGAGGAAGTTGGTTACCCGGTTGAGCGTCTTGTGCGTGTCCGTATTGGCCCGTTGGTCGATAGGCACTTGTCGCCAGGTCAATGGAGGCATCTTACGAATGCTGAGGTCAAGCTGTTAATTGAATCGGTTGCTCAGTAGACCACGAGTAGAATTTGTCTTTGTGATGCAAAAACGTGCGAATGTCTTCGGTCTTGGCTTGATCGGTGGGTCGCTAGGGTTCGCACTTTCGAGCAGGGGTTGGCATGTCACCGGATGCGACTCCGTAGGTGAAATTGAGAGTCAGGCATTATCGCTCGGGATCATTCATCAGATTGGTGTGGACAAGGATGCCGCAATCACATTTGTTGCAACGCCCGTTTCGTCTATTGCAGAGCAGGTTATTCGAGCCTTGTCGGAGACAACTGGTCTGGTTACGGATGTTGGCGGCGTAAAGGCCCATCTTGTTGAACAAATCAATGACCCACGTTTCATCGGCGGACATCCAATGGCTGGCAGTGAACTGATTGGTCTCGCTGGAGCTGATGCCAAACTGTTTGAAGGCGCTGTTTGGGTGCTGACGCCATCTGTGGGTATTTCCGACAGCAACTTTGAGCAGGTGGCGGGAGTAGTGACGGAACTTGGATCTGAAATTGTTGTTCTTGATCCTCAGCGCCACGATCAATTGGTAGCGATCGTCAGTCACCTCCCACACTTGACTGCTGCTGCGTTAATGGGTTTGGCGAGCAGCCGCTCGGAGGAGCATGTTGCTGTATTGCGACTAGCTGCCGGCGGTTTTAGGGACATGACAAGAGTTGCTTCTGGTCATCCAGCGATATGGATTGATGTTTGTCGAGAGAACCGAGATGCAATCGTTATTGCGCTAGATGGACTGATTGACGGCCTCGTTCAAATGAAACAGATTGTTGAACAAGGAGATTCAGAGGAACTGATGAAGCGTTTGCAGCAGTCTCGGATTGCGCGATCTAATCTGCCTAGTCGTGTGCGCGATCTCATGGACGTGGTCGAAGTTCGAGTTCCAATTCCTGACCGATCGGGTGCTGCCGCAGAGATTTTCACTTTGGCCGCGGAGCTGGGCGTCAACATCGCAAACTTCGAAGTCGCTCATTCAGTTGAAGGAGAAAGAGGAGTTCTGGTGCTAGTTGTTGAGCAGACCAGTCAAGACGTGTTTCGTGGCGGTTTAATTGCTCGCGGGTTTAAGCCAACTTTGCAACAGATTTCATGATTCGGTCCAGTGAGTACGCAGTTGCAGCAAAAGAACATTCAATTGATGCAGTAGTTACTGTTCCGGGTTCAAAGTCGATTGCGAATCGGGCTCTTGTTTGTGCGGCATTAGCTAGAGGTTCATCGACGATCAGTGGGTTGCCAGACGGCGACGACACACAAGCAATGTTGCAGAGCCTCGAGAGGCTTGGTGCATCCATCATCCGAGACGGTGATACTGCACATTTTGAGCAGCAAATTGATTTGAATCGTGAAGATGTGGTAACTGTCAATGCCAATTTGGCAGGAACCACCGCTCGATTCCTCACTTCGGTTGGCGCACTTCGCAAAGGCCCTCTGACCGTGACGGGCAACGAATCGCTACGCGGTCGTCCAATGAAAGATCTGCATCTTGCGTTAGGTCGGCTAGGGGCCGGTGTTTCGTGGCAAGGCGAAAAATATTGTTTGCCCGTTACGGTTCAGCGAGGAGTGTCTTGCTCCGATTCGGTTCAGGTTTCTGCCAACACATCGTCGCAATTCGTGACGTCACTGATGCTCATTGCCCCGATGTTGGATAGTGGACTCACGATAGAACTTGTTGGTGATGTTATTTCTCTCCCGTACATCACAATGTCGGCATCGGTGATGAGATCATTTGGGGCGAACGTTCGCATTGTCAATGATCGGAACATCGTCATAGACGGCGGAGGATATGTAGGTTGCGAGTATGTGGTCGAGCCAGACGCCAGTTCAGCCTCTTACCCGTTCGCTGCTGCGGCAATAGTTGGCGGCCGAGTGCGAGTGAGTCGAATGGCTATAACCATGATGCAAGGGGACAGCCGATTCGTTGCTGTCTTGAGACAAATGGGTTGTGAGGTTGCAGAAGACCAGGGCGGAGTGACCATAGTTCGGGGTGCAAATACTTCTTTGCGAGGGATCGATGTGGACATGTCTGAGATCTCAGATTTGGTTCCCACCCTTGCCATGGTGGCGATGTTTGCGCAGACGGCGACGCGGATCAGAGGGGTTGGTTTTATTCGCAACAAGGAGAGCGATCGCATTGGAGATCTTGCTACGGAAATGAGGCGATTAGGGGCAAGTGTTGTCGAACATGAAGACGGACTTGAAATCGCTCCACAGCCACTGCATTCTGGGCGCTGTGACACACATCATGACCATCGATTGGCAATGGCCTTTGGTATTGCAGGTCTCAAATTGCCTGGCGTAATCATCAATGATCCAAATGTTGTGAGCAAAAGTTGGCCCCAATTTTGGGGGATGCTCGAGGCTCTATGACACCTCCAGTTCTGAGAGATGACTATCTCGTAAAGCCGATTCCTCGGCGCCTGCAGGCGACGCACCCGCATTTTGTAGAAATTATGAGTCGCCACGCTTCGGCTGTTGACACCAGATTGCCCTGCTATCAAGATCCGGTCTCTGGGCTGTCGGTCATGACCGCCGAGTTTCTGGCGTCGCGCAATTATTGTTGCGAGAGCGGCTGTCGTCACTGCCCGTATGTAGCCGACTGATGAACTAGATTGGGTTTTTCACGAGATGCAATAAAGGGGTCGAGTTGAGCGAAGAACGAGAAATAATGACGTGGGAGTCCTTCGGAGTTGCGAGCCGCGAGCTTGCAGTCATGGTGGCGAAGAGCGGCTATGAGCCCGACATTATTCTTGCAATTGCACGCGGTGGTCTACTTGCGGCAGGAGCACTCGGTTACGCACTGTCGGTCAAAAATACCTACACGATGAATGTCGAGTTTTATACCGGTGTGAATGAGCGTCTTGCAGTTCCGATGATCCTTCCTCCAGTGCCAAGTCTCGTCGATTTGAAAGATTCAAAAGTTCTGATTGTTGATGATGTGGCAGACACTGGCCACACCTTGAAGCACGTGCTTGAGTTTTGCAAAGGTCAGCTAGCCGACACGCGTCTTGCTGTGTTGTACGAGAAGTCGCAGTCCATCATCAAGTGTGATTACGTGTGGAAGCACACTGACCAGTGGATCAATTTCCCTTGGAGCGACAAGGAGCCAGTCGCCCAGCGTAAGTGGAGCGTCAAAGACGCCTGAGTCAATTACCCCTTGTAGGTGATTGAAGTATCCAAGAAACTGTTGTCAGTGATGTCACCTGCGGTGATGTCAGCAATCTCAAGACCCTGTTCGCGCAAGATGGGTGTTGCCTTGGCAATGAAATCGTTGACGCGTGCTTCTTCCAAATCGCCAAATGTTTCAGTATCGCCGTTCCCGACAATGCCAAGATCCTTTTGTGATGAAGCACCGTTTGCGACGTCGCCTTCTGACTGGCTCCACCAACTGTCGTAGGTCTTTACGGTTGAGATGATGAGCGCGTTTGCTTGGGTTGGATCAGCGATGTAGTCAATTTGGGCCTGTTGTATCACTGGGACAATCTTTTCAAGGCAAGGACGGAGTTCTTCTAAGCGATCTTTGCGAATTGCAAAGTTCTGTGCGTATGAGTTCCAGCCTGCATCATGAATCAATTGATAACCAGTCGTGATTGATCCGGTTTCGAGATTCGCGTACTTGTACGGCTCAGACGTTACAAAGCCTTGGTGTGCGGCGTCATCAGTGGCGAGCAGCAAGTTGCCTTTGTAGTTGGAGTCAACCTGATCCTTGTTGATGAGCCCCTGTGCGATGAAATATTGCATCCATGAAGGTTCTCCGTAAACGAAGAACGACTTGACGGTTTTGGCAGCGTCAGCAATGGTTTTAGCTTCTGGATGTTTAGTGGCATCCCACAACACAACTTGGGGGTTGATGTTTAACGCATTGAAAACAGCAAGTGTTGGAGCATCGTTGTAGCGAGTGATAGCCACATCTGTACCCACGTAACCAAACGTGATTGCATTGTCTTGGTACATCTCAGTGACGACTGGGGATTCTAGAAACGGTCCACCTGCGCGAATTTCGAGTTTCACACCAGTTGGTTCTCCGTTGACGACCAGTGAACCGGTTACAGCACCCGTATCTTTCGAAGCAATGGCATCATCGCCCATGAGATGGTAGATGCCACCGTGTTCAGACTCAGGAAACCAGTCGGTCTGAACGACAACCGTTGCAGGACAGACGTCGGCAAGTGAGATTCCATTTGCGCTCACTGCTGGCACCGTCGAATCTGTAGATGCAGGTTCGCTGCTTCCACAGGCGCCGAGAAGAGAGATTGAAATGCCCAAGGCAATTGCACTTCCGATTGTTGCGTTTCGCTTACTCATCTGGTTTTATTCTCCATTGTTATTGTGAAATTGAACCTTCGTACCATCTGCCAACTACCCATTTATCTAGCAGACCGAATGTGATAAAAAGCATAAGTCCCAACAGAGTTGCAGACAACGCTGTGACAAACATCGGGCCTGCTTGGCTGTTTAAAAAGAATTGCGTGATGAGCTTGCCGAGACCGGGGTCACCTTTAGCGAAAAAGAAGTCTCCAACTATGGCGCCGATTACGGCAAGACCAGCCGAAATACGTAGCCCGCTAAATATTGCAGGACTTGCTGCAGGTAGCTGAAGTTTGAATAGGCGAGTCACACGATTTGATTTATGCAGCGTAAACAGATCATGCATATTCTTCGGGGTTGATTGAATTCCAAACAATGTGTTCGAAACAATGGGAAAGAGTGAAATGATCACGGTTACGAGAACTCTTGCAGCAAAATTTGAGCCCACAAGTTTGATCATGAGGGGAACGATTGCAATAATCGGCGTTACTTGCAGGGCGATGAGATAGGGCCAAAGCGAACGCTCCAGCCACTTTGCTTGTGCCATCAACACTCCAGCAATGAGCCCTATGCAAATTGACAGTGTGAGGCCAATGAGTGTGGTCTTGAGTGAGATCCATAGTGCGATCAAGATTTTGGTGCGCACAATGCCATGAATGTCTTCAAAGAGTCGATGGGGTGGCGGAATGATCATCGGTGTGTTGGAGGCCGGGGAGAAGTTGTTTTCCAATCCGTATGCGAGTGCGTACCAGGCGAGTAAAAACAACACGAACACAGTGGCTGGACCAAGGTAGCGAGCGATAACTGTATGGAGTCGATTGTTAAAACTCATGCCGATTGTATTTCTCTCATCAACGCTGCGATCTGCCCACAACATTGTGCAAATTCGGAGGAATAGCGAAGTTCTGGGGTACGTGGGTACTCGAATGGGATCTGGATCTCATGCGCGATGGTTCCAGGTCGCGGAGACATGATGATGACTCGCTGCGAAAGATAGACAGCTTCAGTAATGGAGTGAGTAACAAACACGGCCGAGAATTTTGCGGAAGCGAACATAGCGAGCAAATCGTCATTCAGTGACTCACGCGTAAATTCATCTACTGCAGCGAATGGTTCATCGAGCAAAAGCAAACTCGGATCGGTGACTAAGGTGCGCGCTAGGGATGCTCGCATTTTCATGCCACCGGAAAGTTGTCGCGGATATTTGTGTCCACTGTCGTGCAATCCCACTGAGTCGAGCGCGATCCGTGCCCTGTCTTGGCGCTCGGCTGCATTGACTCCACGCAGTTCAAGCAGAGTCTCAATATTTCTCAGCGTCGTTCTCCAGGGCAGCAACGTTGGGTCTTGAAATACGAATCCAATGTCACTAGTGGCGGATGTAAGAGTGCCACTTGTTGGTTTTTGTAAACCGCTGAGTACACGAAGCAGTGTTGACTTTCCACAGCCACTAGGGCCAACGAGCGCTACAAATTCATGAGTTCCGATATGCAGTGATATTCCTTTCAACGCTTCGGTTGAATCGGGGAACGTCAAACAGACATCATCAGCAGAGATCAAATGAGACCCCGAGCGATGAACGATTGGGTTAGGCGTGGTGGAGTTCACCGAAGCGTCGGCTGAGCCGCATCCTCGTAGGGGTCACATAATTAATCTAATAGTGCCGATCATCAGATCGGTGAATGCCAAAGTCCTTTATTCTGCAGAATCTGCTTGAGCACAAGAGGCTTATCGGTCATGATTCCATCAACTCCCAGATCCAGCAGGTGTTCCATTTCGTCTGGTTCATCGATGGTCCAAACATGAACCTGTAGTCCCGCGCTGTGAGCATCATCAACCAGCCGTTTGTCGGTCAGGGTTATTGGGCCCTGTTTGAGCGGTATTTGCGCGGCAAGAGCGCCATCAAATGGTTTGACTACGCCAATCCAACTTCGCACACGGAGCAATGCGACTTGTTTGGGACCTAGTGATGAGCAGAGCGACGGCCCAAAAGTTTCACGAAGAACTGAAAGTCGTTTGTCGCTGAATGATCCCACGCATACTTTTTCGAGCACATGAGGTGATCGTAAAGAAGCAATCAATGGCTGAAGGGCGGCATCTGATTTGCAGTCAATGTTGATGCGCGCCTGTGGCCACGCATCAAAAATGTCTTGCAACAGCGGGATTGGCTCAGTGCCATTGACGCGCGCGTTACGCACTTCGGAATAATCAAGTTCGCTGATTTTTCCGGCAACCCCACATGTACGGAGCAGGTCGTCGTCGTGAAAGGCGAGGAGTACACCGTCACGAGTGGCGTGCACATCGGTTTCAAGGTAGGTGTATCCAAGTTCGATCGCTCTAGCGAAAGCAGGCATGGTGTTTTCTGGAGCGTCACTTGCACCGCCCCGATGGGCAAATGCGATTGGGAGACGAGTTTCGAGAAATGGATGTGACACGTGAGTACTTTAAATACTTCTGCCCGCGGCAGCCCAGTATTCGTCCTTCAAGAGTCGTTTGTACAATTTGCCGGTCGGATGGCGAGGTAGTTCGGTTCGAAAGTCAACCGATTTGGGGCACTTAAACGACGCAAGTGACGTCTTGCAATGTTCAATGAGAATACGCTCTAGTTTTTTAGCGTCTTCTGGTGAAGCGGGCATCACGGTTGGTTGCACTACCGCCTTTACCTCTTCGCCGAACTCCTCATTTGGAATTCCAAAAACAGCAACATCGATCACGTCCGGATGAGAGACCAAAACATTCTCGGCTTCCTGCGGGTAGATATTGACCCCACCGGCGATGATCATGAATGCTTTGCGATCGGTGAGGTAAAGAAATTGCTCATTGTCTAGATAGCCAATATCCCCAAGCGTCGACCAACCTCGACCAAGTGAGTCTTTTGATGCTTTGGTCTTCTCTGGGTCATTGTGATATTCAAATGTCGCTTGCGTTTCGAAGTAAATCGTTCCGGTTTGACCTATCTCAAGTTCATTACCGTCGTCATCAAGGATGTGAATGACGCCCTGCAGCGATTGTCCAACTGTTCCGGGGTGGGCGAGCCATTGTGCGGAATTGCAATAGACGAATCCATTGCCTTCACTACCTGCGTAATACTCGTGAACAATTGGTCCGAGCCATGCGATTGTCTGCTGTTTGATATCGATTGGGCAGGGAGCTGCAGCGTGAAAGATATGGGTGAGCGATGTGGTCTTGTAGCGAGTTCGAACGTCGTTGGGCAGTTTGAGTAGTCGAACGAACATTGTCGGAACGGTTTGCGAGTGAGTCACGTTGTATTTCTCGATCAGCTGCAAATATTCCTCAGCATCAAAGTTCTCCATGATGATTGTTGTGCCACCGACGCGGTGCACCGCTAGGTTCCAACGAAGTGGTGCTGCGTGATAGAGCGGTGCGGGCGAAAGGTAAATCGTGCTGTCGTCCATCGCGAACAAGAATTGCCCAAGTGATGTCACGCCGTTTGGAGACCCCAGTGGGTTTTTGCCGAGATTGAGC
>JBIKID010000120.1:0-3218 GCA_044361815.1 Ilumatobacteraceae bacterium
CAAATGCATAGGACGCTGAAGCATCCAACTGCTCGGGCACAATTCCCCGAATGTCATAAGCCTTAACAATTGCGTTGAGATCTGGCACGGTGTGAAATTCTACTGAAATTCTCTTCTCAATCGGCGCCGCCTTTGCACAAGCACGCCAATGCCGATGAATGTCAATAGATACGCCATGTAATCGAGCGAAGTAGAGCCGTAATGCAACTTGACGGTGTTGCTCGTGGGAATCACCACCATCATGTTTGGTGCTACACGAAATGGACCGTTTGCGCCGTCAACTTTCCAGTTTGGAAAATAACTCACGCGTACCAATACCGGCACACCAACTTCGTCAACACTAAATGACACTTCACTTTGCTTTTGAACAACATTGCTCACCACCACTGGAGGCAATGCAACAGGTTCTATGACTTGACCTGGCGTCACGATGTCAACTCGCCGACCCGATGCACCTGGCTCGCCTTGACGGCGAGTGAGATCTACTTTGGCGTCGACTCGTTGCCACACTTCTGGACCGGCATCGGCTGGTAGTGCTGCCCACTCATCGGCATGCTGAAACCAACTGGTACCAATTTCGAGCCAACGCTCTCGCGGATCTCCACTTTCCATCGAAACGACAACGGGTTGCACTTTGAGGGGCACGACCAAATCGCTTTCGCTCACCCGAAAAATCACCCACGGTCCGGACTGCGCAACTTTTACAAGACCTGGCTGCTCAGATGCCGCAGTAACTGCCTCTGGCGTAAATCCCATGAAGTACTTGACACCGAGTGCACGCAAATACGCGACGCCTTTCGTTGCATCATTATTGTCGTAACGCAATTCGCGCACCGGATTACTGCTCTGCTTGGACATCGCTGCTGCAGTAATGAAATGGTACGGAGTTGTGCCCGCAGCCTCAAAAAACAAACCTTCCATCGAACCAATGCATCCGTCTGTCCAAAATGGCAGGAGCATCAACCCCATTGTTGTTCCATATTTATTTAGCTCGCCATTGTTCTCCCACACGGCCCTTCCACATCCCTGAGATGGATCTGCGCCCAACGACTTCATCGTCGTCACTACATCGTGGTATTCGCCATATGCCGACTTGCCCTCGTAGCCAGTGAAATTCCAACGAGCCCAACCATCCACAAAGCCATCGTTCGATAAAGGACCACGAATTGGACCCCAGACATATTCGGATTTGCCATCGGCATTTGTCTGCACACTCCCAAATGGCAATTCTTGAAAGCGAAATCCGATCACCAACAATGTGGCGACAACAAATGACGCCAATACACCAAGGTTGAAAGAGACTTTGGTGCGAGTCGATGACACGTCCACAATCTGCAACGTTTCGCTTGCCTGCTCCTTCGAGATCGCTTGTCGCGCCACCCGCTCCAATGACAATACACGTGCTGCAAACGCAACAATCTCATACAAACCGATTGCAAAAAGAAAGTAACGCAGCAAGTAAAAGAACGGCAAAATACGTGGGTTCCACAGCAAGCCGATTACTGGCAAACCACCCCGAGCGAAATACACCCCCGCGGCGAGTAACGCGCAGTAAACACCCATCCACATACCAATCTTCTGACGCCGAACGAATTGGCTGAGCGCACCTACGAGTGCGAGCGACATGATGATGGTGTCCCAGGTAGTACTGAGTGGAAAGTACATGCTCGAAAACGAATCGCTTGAACCACTTGGTCGTGGCTCGTATTTCATATCGGTCATATATGCATGACTTGTGACAAACGGAATTACCCAAAAGGCCGACAACAGCACCGCAAGAACAATGACCTTGACGCCGAAAACTACTGATTCGTTGTCTCTGAATCCTTCCGTTTTTGGCTGAATCCAAAACAGCAACATCAGTGCAACGCCACCAAAGACGAACAGCAACACAATGCCATGACTGAGTGCCGACAACGCAACGACAATTGATCCGGCGGCTAAAAATTTTCCAGATTCCAAACCGCGAGCCACCAGCGCGAAACCCAGAATGCTGAGCGAGAGCGCTATCGAAAATGAAAACTCACCCGCCATTGTTGACGCGATGTTTCCACCGTAGATCGTGAAGCTTTCGTCGTATAAAAAGATCGTCGCTGCAATCGCCAACATTTCGGGGATTGGATATGCGAATCTTGCAAATCTTCCAAACAGCCACGCGCAAAATGGCAATGTCAAAATTCCGATGACAGCCGCGACCTTGATCGCAATGCCGTACGGCAAAATGAAATTTACTGCGACGATGAAGAGTGCTGGAACCACCATGTAATACCGATACACCGGCAAACCGGCATACCAATCCATACTCCACCCCGCCAAACGAAAATTACTGAGCAAGTGATCACGCAAAAATGCAGGGCCCCAAACATGGGCACCCATATCGCCTCCAGTTGGAGTGTTGTTACGGAAAATAAGTTCTGGATGCAATGTGAGCAACAAAAAAATTGTTGCAGCGCCCACCACAATGATTGTTGAGAGACGCTTCCAGTATTCGGCGTCCGATTCAAATTGATTTGACCAACGCCGCAACACGGTTGAGCGTTCACTCATGTCATCGTGGTTCATACTTAAACCATCTTAGGAGAGGGCTACGAGTAACAATCCCGTTGCATTAAAGGCCAAGTGAGTGACTATGGAAAGACCCAATCGTTGAGTTCGTCGGTAACACAAACCAAGCACTACGGCGATAGCAAACAGCCCTGGAAACTCGACTGGCTCGAGGTGAACAACGGTGAACCATACCGAAGTAAAAATCAACGCCCAAGTTGACCCAATTCGAGTTTGTAATCCGCCCTGAATAAAACCTCGATACACCAGTTCTTCTACAAGAGGCGCACCAATCACAACCACGACAAAGAGCACAATGAACCATGCTCCTTGCGCGGCATCAACCAAGCCACGAGCACGAGTCTCGATTCGTTCAGGGTTAAACGTTTCGGGCCACCACTTGTTCAGTGGCCAATTGATGACATTCATCAAGACGACCTGACAAAAAACTCCAAGTGGTATTCCCACCCAATCAATTTTTGCAAACCTCAATCCAAAGTACGTGCGAAAATCGGTGCCAGAGCGACGAGCGACCCAGCGCAACATGACAACAAAGGGAAGCCACAACGCAAGTGCCGAGAGCGCAACAACCAATGTGGTCGGGTTGTCAGCAGCATTTGCATCACTGTCACCTAACGGCACGAAGAAGCTGAGCACTCCAGCTGCGAGATAAC
>JBIKID010000056.1:0-10482 GCA_044361815.1 Ilumatobacteraceae bacterium
CGCTGTTAATTCCGGCAACTCCGGCGGCATTGTTGACAACCGTTAACGAAGCCAACCAAGCTACGTCGCTGACAGCGTTTGTGCTTGATCCAAGTGGGGTCGGCGGCACGATTATTTCAATTCCGATTGGTACACGCGCGGAATCAATTGGTCAGCAATCGCCGCATCGCATTGCCGACACATTTGCCCAGGCCGGAGTTGAAGCAATGCTGCTCGAAGCGGAGGGCGCACTTGACGTCACGTTCAGCGTCGTTGGAGCCGTTGGACGCAATGACTTGGCGGGAGTACTCAATGTGCTGCCGCAGATTCCTGTCACATTTGAAACTCCGGTAGTGAATACCGACATGGTGTTGCCAGATCCTGTAACCACCACAACAATTAAGCCGAAAAAATCACAGTCCACGCAGACAACTCTGCCTCCACAACCTGTCGCGGTAGATACCGAGATATTTCCTGTAGGTGAGCAGATGCTGACGGGGGATCAAGCAACCTCGGTGCTGTATGCACAAAAAGTTGGCGAACTGGAGATCGATCGCCTTCCGCGCATCAAAGCATTGTGGAACGGTGTTGCTGCAGCAGTAGGCACTGGACTCGCATCCGACATTGCACAATTTGATCCCGGTCTCGTCGGTATTGAATTGCCCAATGAAATTGGGGCGTTTATGCGCAGGGTGTTTGGCGGTCCAATTCAGGTGTGGCAGTTGAATGCGATGCCTCTTGCGGGCGCCGATAACCCATTGGGGATTGACGTATATGCGCTAGACCGCTTTGAAGTATTGATGATCATGGCCAGCGTGGCGCCAAGCAGTCTGTCGATTTCCAATGACACGCTTGCTGTGCAGGTGGACAACCCGTTTAATGATGCAAACATCACACACGCAATTGTCGAACGATTGAGTTATCTGAATGTGACTGTGGCATTGATCAGAAATTTGACCAAAACTCCTCAACAAAAAACGCAGATCAAAACAACGACTGTGATCGCAGACGAATTGAAGAAGATAGGTCTCGAAAATGTTGTCGGACCGATCACCTACGGTGATTGGAAGGATCCTGTGCAAGGAATTGGTGCACAGATTATTTTGGGTCAGGACTTTGTGGATTTCTTGGCATCTGCTCCGGTGCTACCACCAACAACCGTGGCTACAGATGGCTGAGAAGAAGCCAGTAGCGAAGAAAGTAGTTGCGAAGAAAGTAGCAACGAAAAAACCAAAAGTTTCGGCAGCACTTCAATTGGCGCAAGTAGCAGCCCGTGCTGCAGACGAAAAGCAGGGCTCAAATATCACAGTGCTGAATGTTGGTGAAGTTTTGGCAATCACCGAGTTGTTTGTGGTTGCGACTGCAAGTAATTCACGCCAAGTCGGTGCGATCCAAAGCGAGGTCAGTCACAAAGTACGCGAGCAGCTCGGTAGGTCTCCATTGCGCAGTGAGGGCACAGTGGAACAGCAGTGGGTACTCATCGATTACGGCGATGTGGTGGTGCATATTTTTGCGCAAGAGGCGCGCGATTTTTATGAAATTGAGCGCCTGTACACCGATGTTCCAAGTCTCGCTTGGGGGTGATGAGCGACGTTCGCAGGCGTAAAACTCAATTTGACAGGTTCATTGTATACCGGTAGTCTTTACATAAATATTTGCCAAAAAGACGACTCCTGGGAGGTGTTAAATGAAGGATGTTGATTTTGCGTCCGCGCACGAAAAGGTCCAGGGGTTTCCTCAGGTGGTCGCAGATCGAATCGAAGATGCGATCTTTTCCGGAGAACTTCAGCCAGGGCAGCATCTAGCGCAAGACAAGTTGGCTGAAGCATTTGGCGTAAGTCGAATTCCGATGAGGGATGCGCTCAGCATCTTGGAAGGCAAAGGTCTCGTAACGCTCGATTACCGTCGGCGAGCCGTTGTTCGGATTATCACTAAAGAGCTTTTGCAGGAAACATATGGAATTCGCATGGTGCTTGAGCCTTATGCATGTCGTCTCGCTGTAGAACAGATGACGGAGGATGAGAAAACAAACATCTTGCTTTTGTGCTCATTGATGGAACAGTTCCATAAAAATCCAGCCGAAGGTAGAAGTACACGAAGAAACTTTTACGAAGCCTTTTATTTGGCAACTGGGTCAAAGTTGTTGGTTGAGATGATCATGAAGCTTCGAAAAATGGTTGAACCTCATCACGTGATTGACCATTCCAGTTCGCACACTCACAAGGATCTTTACGAACTCATCTCTACTAGCGATGCTCGGGGTGCGGAGCGTTGGATGACAGGTCACCTTCAGGTTGCTTTGCAATCTCAATTGAAAATGACTGAATAGTTAGCAAACAATTTAGAACAGATTTCTTAACGGCTCGGGGGAACTATGCAAGAAAAAAAAGTTGAGTTTTATAGCGAAGGCGTAAAGATTGCAGGAATTTTGCGATCACCTGATAGCGCTAGTGGTCCGCGACCAGCCATCGTTCAAGGGCCAGGTTGGCTCGGCTTAAAGGACGCAAAACTGTATTTGCCTTATCACGAAGCACTAACCGCTGCTGGATTTCATCTACTCATATTTGACTACAGAGGTTTTGGTGACAGCGAAGGGGATCGCGGACAACTTCTTCCCGAGCTGCAATTGCAGGATCTCATTAATGCTGTTACCTACTTGGAAACACTTCCCGAGGTAGATGCACAAAATATTGGAGCATTTGGTAGCGGCGGCACCGGTGGCGGCAACTCAATTCTTTTGGGCGCAGTCGACAAACGGATTAAATGCGTTGTTTCGCAAGTTCCTGTTTCCGATGGTTCTGACTGGCTTCACCGGATGCGTCAAGAGCATGAATGGGTTGCGTTCCTCAAGATGCTCAGTGATGACCGAAAACTTCGTGTTGTCACAGGTAGTGGCGCACTCGTGCACCCCCGTGAGGAAATCATGGTTGCGACTCCCGAGCGCAAGAAGACGAACGTTAAGGGTGACGTAGATGACAAAATTCCAACACAAGTTCCACTCGCATGCGCCGAGGCAATTCTCCGTTACAAACCGATTGATGTCGTAGCCCTGCTTGCGCCAACACCACTCCTGATTATCGGTGTCGAAGATGATGCGGTTACCCCTACGGATCATGCAATTGATTTGTATGAAGCAGCCGGAGAACCAAAGAAAATCATTATGCAAAGAGACACAACGCACTATGAGGCGTATAAGCAATACGGCGACATCGTAATTCCACAGATCGTTGAGTGGTTTGTGAGCAGCATGAAACATGGCGTGGTCGATGTTCGTGAGGAAACATTGACGACTAAAACATTTCATTCAATTCAAGTAAAGAAGGGCTAACCGTATGGCTACTAGTCGCAAGATTGATAGGGCCATTCTCGGTGGCACAGTAATTTCAGGTGGGCAGTCACGAATTGCCGATGTCCTGATCTCGGGCGAATCAATTCTTGATGTTGTCAATCCAGGTTCAATCAAATTTGATCAAGGTATTGACATTATTGATGCAACAGGAAAGTGGATCCTTCCAGGAATGATCGATGTGCATGTTCACTTCCGTGAGCCTGGGTTCACATATAAAGAGGACATCGTGACCTGCTCGACTGCTGCAGCGGCGGGTGGAGTAACAACAGGTTTTGGTATGCCCAACCTAAATCCAGTCACCCGGACTCGCGAAGATTTGGACGAAGTGTTGGATTTGTACAACTCAAAGTCAATTATTGACTGGAACCATAATCCTTTGCCAAGTGAAGTATCTCAAGTTCCATTGCTGGCCGAAGCCGGAATTGCCGCGTTCAAGGTGTTCATGGTTATCGATTCAGGCAGAAATTATCCACACCCATCAGGTAGCGGAATCATGGATGAAGGCCACCTGCTGAGAATGTTTGAAGCAATCAAACCAACTGGATTGCCGTTCATGGTTCACCCCCATAACCAGGCGATTGTTTCATCAATCGAACAGGAGTACTGGGCTAAGGGCGACCGCAGTCCAGAGGCATATGCCAAAACCTATGCAGCGAATAACGGAGTCATTTGGGACACCGCAATTGGAACCCTCCTCAGGATGTCGGAAGCTACAGGCACCAAGTTGCACCTTGTGCACATGCAAACGATTGGTGGCATTGAGCTAGTTAAGTTCTACAAACAACGTGGCGTGCAAGTGAGCAGCGAGGTTAATCACTGGGCACTGTTTCTCTCTACGTGGAATGATGTGAAGAGGCTTGGCCCATACGCACTTTCCTATGCGGTTGAAGATCACCATCGAGTTGCACTTTGGGAAGCACTAAATGATGGCGTGATCGAAATGATTGCATCAGATCATGCTCCGCACACTCGTGAGGATAAGGAAATTGGTTGGGCAGACTGCTGGGCTTGCCACACAGGAACTCCAGGCATACAAGAGCAGTATCCATTGTTGATTGATAGTGCTCGCAGTGGAAAGATGCCGATGACTACTGTTGCACGAGTCGTCGCCGAAGGTCCGGCAACAGAGTTCAAACTCGCCAAGAAGGGCTTTCTGAAGTCCGGATTTGATGCTGACATTGTCATTTACGATCCAGAACTTCCACAAACAATCACAAATGAGACTCGCTTGTCGAAGTGTGGATGGAGTCCTTACCACGGCCGCGAAATAAGTGGAACGATTGTTCAAACCATTCTTCGTGGTAGTGACATTTTCGCCGGGGGATCTGTAACAGGAAAGCCTGGATACGGCAAACAAGCCCGGCCAACGCTCTAAACAAATAAAGATTCAACAATGCAAACAAGGAGAACAAAATGAAATTCGGACTATTACTTCCACACTTTGGAGAACACGCAAACAAGCGAATGTTGCTTGACGGCTCCGTACTCGCCGAATCCTACGGTTTCGACTCGGTATGGGTTCGAGATCACCTGGTGTTTGAGCCACACGGTGAGATGGAAAATCCAGACCCAAACTTTTATGAAGCACTTACAACACTCACTGCGATCGGTGCAGTAACCGAAAAAATCAGTCTTGGAACCGGATCTTTGATTCCATTTCGCCACCCAGTACATACGGCACTGACCATTGGAACTATGGCTCAATTGCTCGGCGACCGATTGATCATGGGTTGGGGTGCAGGAACATTTGATAATGAGTTCAAGGTCATCGGGTGGGATGGTCGCAATCGAGTTGAAATGGTGCGATCAAACTCAGAAATTCTTAAAAAACTTTTAACTCAAGACAATGTGAGCCATACAGATGAGTTTTTCTCGTTTGAAAACGTAACCATTCAGCCACGACCAAACGAGCCCGTCCCATTCTGGTATTGCGGTGCAACTCCTAAGTCTGCACGTCTTGCTGCCGAGTATGCCGATGGCTGGATGCCTGGCAGAACAACACTGAGGACAATTCATGACCGAGTAGAGACAATGAAGGGTTTGGTCAAAGAGAACGGACGACCGCTGCCGACAGTTGCAGTTATTCCTCCAACATCGATTGCCTCGCGCAGTGAATTAGCTTGGGATGGTCTTAATGTTGACGGGCTCATCGCTTGGGCAAACAAGCGTGGCAAGTGGTGGTCGAAGCCAGAATCTGGTGAATTCAAAACGGCAGCAGATATCGAAGGATCGCTGATTGCTGGAAACCCTGAAGAAGTAATTGAACAGACACTGAAGTTTGCAACAGTCGGCGTAGACCATCTGGTTTTCGACCTTCGATTGCGTTTTGAAACTTGGTTTGCCTCGATCGAACTTCTTGGTAACGAAGTCTTGCCAGAACTTCGCCGAAGACTCGGGTAGTCAGATGGCGAAAGGTTCAATCGCTTCGGTCATCGAGTTGAATCGTGGCGTTGCGGACGTCTTTAGGGAAATGCAAGATGTTCAATTGGTTTCTAGCTTTCTCCCATTGCTCTCCGAATTGAAGGAGATTGAACCGCTAAAGAGTTATGAAGCTGTTTTGGAAGATCGTGTCGGCCCGTTCAAGCTGCGGGCCGACCTTTCAATTGAAATTACGATTGATCACGACTCTTCGAAATTTAGTGTTGAAGCAAGGGGGGAGGACCGACAGGTTCGATCTGCAATTCGAATCTCTGCGGAAATGAGTTTTGCAACGAACTCAGAGAATCGCACGGTGCTCTCTATCAGCGGAACTCATGAAATTAGCGGCAAAGTTGCCACGCTTGGAGCGAGCGTTATAAAAGGCAAGGCAACTAAATTGATACACGAATTTGAAAATCAAGTTCGAAATCATTTTGAGAGCTAAGTATGTTGCCGTCCTTTGATCTTCGATTCTCGAGTACCGGCAAAGAAGCCTGCGGTCTTCTGGATGAAGATTGGTATGTGATCGCCGGCGGCACCGAAATGGTGCCTGCTTTGCGAATTGGGGCACTCGCACCAATCGGTCTGGTCGATATCAATTTGAATGCAGAGATGCGAATCGTTGCAAAGGTGGGTTCAACTCTTGAGATCGGGGCACTTGTAACGCATTCAGAAGTTACAAATTCGGATTCGGTGATTGAACATGTTCCTGTGATGAGCAAGATCTGCATGCATGTAGGAAATGCAAGAGTTCGTTCGACAGGAACCGTCGGGGGCAATCTTTGCTTTGCAGAACCTCGATCCGACCTCAGTACCGTGCTCCATGCTCTAGGCGCTTCCATTGTTTTGATCAGTCCGGACGCAGAACGCGAGATTTCAATCCCAGAATTTCTCGTTGGAGCCTTTCAGACATCAATCGAAAACCGTGAAGTACTTCAAAAAGTGAAAATTCCACTTCCTGCGGAAGAAGTGAATTACTGGAAATTCACCTTCGGTGAGCGTCCGACTGTTGGGCTGGCTTGGATATTGAGAGACGATGAGATTCATGTTGTTGTCGGTGCGGCAACAGAAGTTCCGACGAGCCACACCTTTGTCAAAGGCGAAAAGGTAGACCTAGAGAGTTGGGCCGAGGAGATTGAAATTGAGTCCGATCTTGCTGGGTCTGCTGACTATAAGCGTCAATTAATTGTTCAAAAACTTCGAGAAATAGGAGTTGGCTTGTAATGACAACTTCACAATTAATTACATGCAAAGTGAATGGCGTTGAAGTAGAGGCGTGGGTCAAAAATCGTTCGACAGTTGCTCAGTTTCTCCGTGATCAACTCGGTCTCACCGGCACAAAAGTGAGTTGCGAGATACAGGTTTGTGGAAGCTGCACAGTATTGGTCGACGGAAGTCCGATCAGTTCATGTTCGGTCCTTGCGTACAGATTGCAAGGTAAGTCTGTTACGACTATTGAGGGAGTCGCTGAGCGCGGCCAGCTCAATGACGTGCAAGAGGCATTCTTGAATAATTTTGCATTCCAGTGTGGTTTTTGCACATCGGGATTCATCATGATGACCATGTCCTTACTTGGCGGTTCAGAACGGCCGACGGACGAGGAAATTTCAGATCATCTAGATGGCAACCTTTGCAGATGCACTGGATACGAGCCAATTCTCGCCGCAGCAAAAGTTGCAGTAAGAAAGCGTTTTGGCGATGAGTAAAGAAGTCCAGCTTCGCAAAGACGGTTATGAAAAAGTCACAGGACGTGCTCGCTATACGGGTGACTTCAAACTTCCAAACATGGCACATGGTTTTGTTGTCCGATCAGAACGTGCTCATGCAACGATTGACGAAATCGACTTGGCTGATGCCAAAAGTTCCGAAGGTGTTTTGGCAGTTGTAATTGCTTCTGATTTCGGTGATCTACCAAATCGCTTCGGCCATATTGTGCCTGACCACTTCATACTTGCAACATCGAAAGTTCGTTACGTTGGAGAGCCAGTAGCTGTGGTTGTCGCAGTAACTGAAGAGCAAGCATTTGATGCAGCTCAAAAAATATGGATCAGTTATGGGGATCTCCCTGAAATTATGTCCGTTGGTGAGTCGTTAGAGTCGTCCACGCTCATTCATGATGTCGACTATTCGGCAAATCAGGCGGGCTTCCTAGATGCAAAGCCACAGCAAAAAGGGAACATTGCGCATGAAGTAAAACTTGGTTGGGGAGATGTTGACACAGCGTTGGCAAGTGCTGATCATGTGATTGAAACGTCAATTAAGTTTCCAATGACATATGCCTATGCAATGGAGACCTATGTTTCGATTGCAGATTATCAAGCAAATTCTTTGCATGTGATCACCAGTGGGCAGCATCCGACTATGGTTCGCGAAGAGTTAAGCAAAATTTTTAAACTTCCGCTGGCTGCGGTCCGGGTTGAAGTTCCATATGTTGGTGGCGGCTATGGATCCAAGTCGTACACAAAGATTGAACCGCTAGCGGCGATGTGTTCCTATATCGTTGGCCAGCCTGTAATCATAAAAACCGATGTCGAAGGCGCAATTTCTACAACTCGCGCAAACAATGCCGACATTGTTGTTCGCACAGGAGTAACAAAAGAAGGCGTGATCGTCGCTCGTGATTTCGAGATTTTGATGGATAGCGGTGCTTACTGCGATAACAGCCCACTGGTGTTAACAAAGTGCGCACATAGGTGCTTTGGGCCCTATGCCATTCCAAATTTACGAGTGCATGCGCGATTGCTCTACACCAACACCACCCCTGGCTCGTCGTACCGCGGTTTTGGCGCTCCACAAGGAGTTCTCGCAGGTGAATTAAATATTGATCAAATCGCAGATGCAATTGGTGTGGGATCTTACGATTTGCGTGCAAAGAATTTGCTAGGTCCCGGTGGACGTGTGCTTCCGGACGCACGTGGTTTGGATGCAGATATCGGAGCAGATTTACGCATTGTTGTTGATGCACTGCAGAAGGCCAAAAAACCAAACACTCCAGGGTTCAAACGTGAAATCGGTTTTGCTATTTCTGCTTCCGATGCTGGAGCGGCACCGATTTCGACAGTCATGGTACGAATGCACTACGACGGCTCTGTTACGCTGATGACTTCCGCTACCGAACTTGGACAGGGCAGCAAAACAGCTCTGGCACAAATCGTGGCGGAGGAGTTAGATCTCTCAATGCATTCGGTAGCTGTTTCGCAATCAGACACGCTGAATACACCATACGAATGGACAACAGGTGCAAGTCGCACCACCACGGTTGCAGGGCTCGCTGTACAACGTGCTTGCACAGATTTGAAGGAGAAACTTTGCTCAATGGCCGAATCAATTTCGCCTGAAACTGAGTCTGCTTCCTTTGCTGAAACTGGAGTTGTGAAGATCGGAAGTCGCGAACTTTCGCCGGCTGTCGTAATTCAGGGATGGTTTGGTGCTAAAGCTGGCGAAGTTGTCGGCATCGGAGTTGTTCGAAAAGACGGTGTTACAAAGGAAATTCCACCGTTTTGGGAAATTGGGGTCATCGGGGTTGAAGTTGAAGTGAACGAACAAACCGGTGAAGTAACAATCGAGCATCTGGTGACGGTCGGCGATGTTGGCCATGCAATAAATCACTCGATGGTTGAGGGCCAGGATCTTGGCGCCGCAACGCAAGGCCTTGGCGGTGCACTATATGAAGAATTGGTCTACGAGGGTCAGAGCCTGTTGAACCCAAATATGGTCGAATACAGAGTTCCGCGAATGCGCGATCTTCCAAGAAAAATTACCGCTGTTGTTGTAGAACGTGAAGATGGTGTGGGCCCGTATGGGGCGAAAGGTAGCGGAGAAGGTGCAATGAACCCAATTGCGGCAGCCGTAGCAACTGCTGTAGGGCGCGCTGTTGGAGTGTGGCCAAGTCAGTTGCCACTTACCCCAGAAAGAGTTCTTGATTTAATCAAATCAAGAACATAAACGGAGGCAGTTCATGAAATTTGAATTAGTTGAAACATCAATAGATCAAATTCATGAGGCATACAGATCGGGTGAATTGACCTGTAGGCAGTTGGTAGAGATGTACCTTGCCAGGATCAATGAATTCGATCAGGTAGGTCCAGAGTTAAATGCAATTATTACGCTAAATCCCGATGCATTAGTAGATGCCGATCGACTTGATGCGGCGCAAGCTGCTGGTGGCTTTGTTGGACCTCTTCATGGTATTCCCGTTATTGTCAAGGATCAATGTGATGCGTTGCCGATGCCAACGACTCTTGGCTCAATCATATTAAAGGACAATTTTCCTGATCGTGATGCATTTGTTGTTGAGAAACTGAGAGATGCAGGAGCAATTGTTTTAGGGAAGTCAACACTTGGAGAATTTGCGCACGGAGACACCTATGGTTCGCTATTCGGCGCGACTAAAAATCCGTATGACTTCCTGCGAACTGCTGGAGGATCATCAGGGGGTTCTGCAGCCAGTGTCGCCTCAAATTTTTGCACGATTGCAGTAGGGCAGGAGGGCTACGCATCTATTTGCCGCCCATCCAGCTGGAATTGTGTTGTTGGAATGCGTCCAACAGCAGGCTTGGTGAGTCGAAGTGGGGTCTACGGCGGCTGGCCACTCATTAACGGAACTTTGGGGCCAATGGCTCGAAACGTCAGTGACCTCACAAAATTGCTAGATGTAATAGTTGGTTACGACCCAGAAGATCCAGTTACTGCGTTCGGGCAGAATCATGTGGCTGAACCTTTTGTGAGTTATTTGG
>JBIKID010000016.1:0-23387 GCA_044361815.1 Ilumatobacteraceae bacterium
TGGACAAAGATGGACTCAAAGGATCCCGCATCGGTATTTTACGCGAATCTATTGGGGCGAATTCAGAGCCCGACTCGGAAGACTTCAGAAAAGTTACTGAAGTCTTCGATAGAGCAGTAGAAGACATTCGAGCCTCAGGCGCAATTGTCGTAGATCCCATAATTATTCCTGATCTAAAAGAGCTCCTTTCACTACGAGCTACCAACTCTGCGGACGAAGAGTCGTCCCTTGAGAGGTTCATGGCCCGGAGCAAAAATCCTCCTTACCGTACACGCAGTGAGATTATGAATTCGGCTGAATTCTCCAAGGTGTCTAAGCGGGCACGTGATCAGTGGAACAGAAAGGTGAGCGAGTCAGAGCATTACAAATTTTTGAAAGCCCGCGAGCAGTTGATGACAAACCTCCTCAACGTGATGGCTATCCATAATCTTGATGCAATTTGTATCAAATCAGTGGAGCATCAGTCGACCTATATAGAGGACGGTCTCAATCCTCCATTTGTCAATCACAAGGGCGCCCATCATCTCAGTACATTTCTTGTGTTTATTCCATCAGTTATTGTTCCAGCAGGATTCACGAGTGATCATCAGCCAGCCGGTATTACATTCTTAGGTCGTCCTTTCGAGGACGGTAAAATGATCAAATTGGCTTATGCCTACGAACAGGCCACGTTTCACCGTAAGCCACCGAACCTAACGATCTGAATCCGCGTCGGACACAAAATTACTTCAGCTGACTATTAAAATGCCTCAATGGCGGCATGAGTACCATGCCTAGCGCAGCGATGATGCCGCTCACTGCAAATGCTGTGCTGATTGAAGCCTTGACAAGAACTAATCCCATAACTATTGGTGCCAAAAATTTGCCCAAGTTTCGTGACATTGCCACGACTCCGCTGAACGTGCCCCGTAAATGATTTGGTACTGCAACAGCCACATACGAATTTTGTACAGTTCCAAATAAACCGTCGGAAAATCCGAACACAGAGACTGCGATGAGAATTGCAACAAGATTGCCGGTTGCGGAGAGTGCCAGAAGTGATAACGATAGGAATACCAGTGTTGAGGCCGAAATCGTAAATGGTGAAAGATACTTACTCAGCCTGCCCACGGAAATCGCTCCAAAAATACCTACGAAGGAAGAGAGCGCAAGAGCGAATCCTGCAAAAACTGCTGAATAACCGTGTTGGTTAACCAACATAATTCCGAGGCTTGAGAGTGGTACAAACTTCACAAAAAACTTTAAAAAGCCGCCAAAGATTATTGAGATCAGGGGAAGATTGCCAAGGATTTTGAGTTTTTCGGCAGACTTATCCTGCCTGTCTACTCGATAGTCGTCTTCAAATCGAAGGAAGAACACCACTGCCGCGACGGGAAGAGTAGAAATTCCAACAAGATATGGCGCATACCACGCTGCAGCGACAAGAATGCCTCCGATAAGGGGAGTGGCGGTGTCTGCAATTTGTTGAGTGACAGATCTAAAACCCTGACGTTTTAGAATTGATGAACCTTTCGCATGTTGTGCAGTGAGAATGATGGAAAGCGGGAATATCCCCGCAAAAGCAGTTCCCTGGAGAATTCTGATGGCGAGAAATAGTGGCCAGGAAAATCCGGCAAGTGGAATGATCAGACTTGCGAGTCCAAAAACCAATAGGCAAAATCCGTATGTCTTCATTCTCCCGACACGATCAGCGAGCTTCCCCAAGGGAACTGCGAAGATTATTCCAGGAAATAAGTAAAAACTTATTGCCCATAACGTGTGGGAGTCACTCAGTTGGAAATGGTTCTGAAGATTTGGCAACCCAGGTCCAACAGCCTGTACCCCTGCTACCGAAAAGGCGCTACCTAGATAAACCGAAATTGTGCCGAGAAGTTCTCTGGTGTCTGCCTTCATGAAGGGGATTTGTCAAGACTGATATCAATTGCGGTAAGTGCATAAATCTTTGCGCATTCAATAAAGTCGGAAATTCGTATAAACCCGTCACCCTGTCCAGCAGCCTTGCCTCGGCTTGGACCAAAAGTTAGCGATGGAATTCCTCTGCTGTTGTAGACGTTGGTGTCTCGCCACATGCTCACTACTGCATCTTCTGCTGTGGCGGGCATATCTTGCGCTCGAATAGTTTTATGGTTCTTTGCTATCAAGTTGCGAAGATGTTGAATGTTTTCACCCTTGGCCTCATGGCCTGATTTTTCCATGATGATCTCGATTTCGGGATGCAGATTTTGAGATGCAAACAATTCGCGGACTTCTTGAACGATGCCTGCAGTTGCCTCGCCGGGAAGTGTTCTGATGTCGGCATAGAGTGCACAGAACGTTGATGATCGGTTTGGGCGCCAAGGGATTCCGCCGCGAATTGCCCCTATTTGTGCTTTTGGCCTCATCGTTCCACAGTCGGTCTCGATGGTCCTTCTTCGCTCAAATTCGATTGCCCAATCTTCAAAAACGCCGACTGCGATAGCCGCACGAACAAGTGCATTTGGGCTTTCTAGTGGACTCTTCCCGCGCAACAGTCGAGGTGTGTACATATTCTTTCCGCGGAAAATAATCTTTAAGTACATTGCACCAGTTTGAATCCATGATGCCGCGAAGTCTGTTGTTTCTGCGATGACTGCGTAATCGGCACGGTAGCCATGATCTGTCAAAAATGAAGTGCCAAATCCTTTGCCAACATATTTTGACCCTTGGAACTCATCCACAGGTGCGGCACCAGTTTCTCCAGGTGATGAAATAACGATGAGCTGTCCTGCAAGTTTGATGCCTGACCTATGAATAGCTCGTGCCATCACCATTTGCATTGCCATACATCCACGATCGTTCTGGACTGTATGACCATAAATATTGTCGCCGTCTCTACGAGCACCCACGTCGTTGGGATTTGGAGTGTTCATGAGGTTGTCAAAATCTGGGCCGCTGGCCTCTGTATCCAAATGGGCATTGAAAATAATCTTTTTACCGCCCGAATTTTCCCCAACTAATCCAACTGTTGCTGCACGGTCGGTAGTTATCGGTACGTAGTTGGCAACCATTCCATTTTCTTTGTACCAGTCATGAACAACTCTGGCCAAGATTGCTTCACTGCCGAAAGGGGAGTTGGTATTTCCCAATCGAAGCATAAGTTCTGCCAGGTCCTCATAAGAACCTTCAATGTCTTTCAGAATTTCTTCAGTTGTCCCCATGTTTTCCTACTTTCTTTACGATTTTTGGGCGACCGTTAACAGGTCGGCTTTTGTGATTGGCTGATCAAAATCACTCACGCGAGTGATGAGAACATCTATAACGATCTTGCGAATAGCTCTTCCACTTTTGCCAACGAGCCGCTCCGCTACTTCGTCAAGGTCTCGATCGGTCAAGTTGTGTGAAACTGTTTCCAGTGAATCTTTGAGAATTACTGAAATGATCTGAGCGTTCGGCAAAGGTACTTCTATTGATATGTCGCAACGATCTATGAATGCATCATCAATGAGTGATTCAAAGTTGGACGTAGCAAGAACAACGACATTGGTAACTTCGTTCATTAAGAAGTCAAGCCCTCTCAGGGATGCCTCAGTGGCGCGAGAGACGTCAATTGGATCTCTACCCGAACTGGTTTTGTTTCGGTCTGTTGCGAGTGAGTCAACTTCGTCGATCAACACAACAATGGGCATTCCGCGTCGGGCTAATTCTGGGATCGCTTTTTCGAGCAAGTCTGACGTATTGCGTTGTGATTCGCCCAGCATTTCACTTGGAATAGCGTGGGTGTTTACTTCCGCAAAAATTAAGCCATCAGAAAAGTGTTTCTTGGCAACTTCGACAGCAGCACCCTTAATGAGCGTAGATTTGCCCGTTCCTGGCGCTCCATAAACCAGTCCCACACGATGTAGCGGCAGTGAAATATTGATTTCACTAAAATCCTTAAGCAGGGCAAGCTCGATGTAGCGCATGAGTCGATGCTTGACATCTTGAGGAACAATAATCTTTGGCCAGTACTGATCCCACCTTGGTCGTGGCACGATATGCCATTTAAGGTACCCATAGCGGTCGTCGCGTGGATCGTGGCTGTGATTAGACATGAGTGTTCCTTGATGTTTGGATTATTGAGGTCGACCTTGGTTGGGATCTGGCCAAACAACCTGTGAAACATCTGGTGCGTCAAGGGTTGGCAACTCTTCGAATAAGTTCAACGGTTGCAGCATTGCTGCCATTGCAAAATACAGTGTGTCAAAGTTATGAATTCGAATAATTGATGCAATGTTGTCTGGCGACGCATTGAAGTGTTGGTGCCATGCCCAATGGTCGACAATGACGAGATCTCCTACAGACCAAGTCACTTTTTCGTCGTTCATGATTGTGTATCCCTCGCCTGCGATGCAATACAGCCAAGCCTCACCACCGTGTCGATGTCGAGATTGGTAGAGACTCGGAGCCAGTTGATGGATTACTGCAGTGAGGCCGCCGGTGGCATGACCGAGGGTTGAGTCAATGAGGAAACCACTTCTTCCGCCACGTGGCGTAACCCGGAAACGAATATCGTCGTAGGCCGTGAGCACTTTGCTCTTCGATATTGCTTCTTGCTTGGCGTAATTTCTAGCCAGTCTGTTTGAATATGGATCTCCAAGATCAGGTCCTTGAGTCATAGCCCAACGGGGAGGAAGCTTTTCGAACGGTGTATCACCAGCATCTTCTATAAAGGAAAGACCGAGAAGTTCTGCTAGTGGTTGCACGCTAAAACTCGTAAAAGTTGCAGGCTTGGTTCCGGTGCATGAATGACGATGCCAACTACCACCAGGAAGATAAACGGTGTCCCATGACTTCCATTCGTAACGCTTACCGTCAACCTCGGTCCAGCCTTCTCCACCTGTAATAAAGATGAATGCATCCCAAGAGTGTCTGTGGACGGTTGAAGTCGCCCCAGGTGCAATTTCGTGCATAACGGCATCCAAATTAAGGCTAGGAACATTTCCGTCAGCGCTGACCATGACGCCACGCTTCATATTGCGGGGGGTGTCAACCATGACAACGTCCGAGGTGCGCACAATTGTGCGTTGGAGTTTCTCCCAATGTGCCAGGTATTCCTTGCGGCGCATTTTTTGGACCTCATAATGGGTCACATTGGTCTTTGTCTCCGACACGTTATTTCTCCTTTGAGATTGATGAGTTGGTCAATTTGACATCTTTCACACGGTACCCTACACTCGGTATACAGGAATAAACAAATGGGGTACCTTTGTTTGTTTCTGGAAGTGAATCAAACACTATTCATTTAAATGACAACAGGGGGAATATGAAGAAGTCTATGAAATTTAAGTTAGGCCGATCCTTGATGGGTTTAGCCGCAGTGAGCGCAATGGCGTTGTCGGCTTGTTCATCAAGCGACTCAACGACTGATACAGCAGTTGACACAACGATTGAGCCAGATTTTGCTCTTTCGGGTGGTGTCGAGTGGATCATTCCTTACAAGACCGGTGGCGGTTTCGACGCTTATTCGCGTGGAATGTCCGACGCACTCTCTAAGTCTGGAGCAATTACCGAAGAAGTAACACCGATCAATATCGATCCGTTCGTAAAGGGCGTTTCAACTTTGTTCAACAGAGAACCAAACGGTCAGACGGTTGGCATTTTGCCAATGCCAGCTGCCGCTGCTCAAGAAATTGCATATCCTGATTTGGCAAAGTGGAAGACAGATCAATTTACAATTCTTGGCTCGATTGAGGAAAACGGCTACGTCGTTTACGTCTCAAGCAAGTCTGCGTACAAGTCGGTTGCAGACCTTCAGGCTGGAACTGGTCTCCGCACGATCACGGTAGAAAAGGGTTCATCTTCTTCGATTGCGAACGTAGTTTCGTCCGAGGCACTTGGATTGGATTTCACAATTACTTTCGGTGTAGGAAGTTCTGAAGAAGCAGTTCTTGCCCTCATCCGTGGTGATGTTGACTACATCGTGTATGGAACATCCGACTTGGTTGGTTTCGTCGATTCAGGCGACATCACACCGATCTTGTTCCTTGGAACTCCAGATCAGCGTCCAGCAAACTTGGAGTGGTTGGCCACTGTACCGACCGCATCTGAAGCTGGTTATCCAGACCTCGAAGGTGTTGTAACTGAAATGCGTTTGGTTGTTGGACCTCCAGGAATGACTCCAAAGATGGTTGCATTTTGGGAAACAGCAGTTGCCACAACTTTGGCTTCAGCCGAGTTGAAGGCATGGTCGACAGAGGCAGAGCGTCCATTAGTACCTCGTTCAGCTGCTGAAGCGAAGGAACTGTTCGCAAAGACCGCTGCGCAGATGCAGGTATTGATCCCACAGTTGATAGCTAAGGGTTTAATTTCATAAATTTAAACTGATAGAGGTGTTGGTGTGGCTGGGTTTTATAGCTACACCAACACCTCTTTTCTAAGAATGTGCTGTGTGGGTCGTCTTCAGGGGGTTTGAGACATGGGTTTAACAGAAGCGTTTTTTGATTCTTGGGCGATTATGTTCACCTGGTCTGGACTGATGTTCTTTGCCATTGGAATGGCAAATGGAATGTTCACCGGTTTCATTCCCGGGTTGAGCGGAGCGGTTGGAATTGCACTCATGATTCCACTCATTGGCGGTATTGGCCCTGAGAAGGCAATTATTCTTTTCTGCGCAGCGCTAGCCGGACAATCATTTGCAGGTTCGATATCAGCAATCTTGCTCAATACCCCCGGAGCTACGCCAAATGCGGCGACCATGCTGGACGGGTATCCAATGACCCTGCAAGGTAAAGGTGGGATGGCGCTCGGCATCTCTGCAACCGCATCAGCAATGGGTGGGCTGATTGGAACGCTCATCATTGTTATCTTGCTTCCATTTGTGCGCGCAATTGTTCTTGCGTTTTCATTTCCCGAACTTGCACTGCTCATGTTGTTAGGTCTCTCTACTGTCGCAGTTATTTCTAAAGGGGCAATTCTTAAGGGGTATATCGCAGGACTTATTGGGCTTGGGTTCTCGTTTATTGGCTTTAGCCCAGTGCATGGTGAGCTTCGCCTCGTTTTCAACAATGCGGATTTATTGAATGGTGTTGAGGTGACCAGCGCTCTTGTTGGTCTGTTTGCCATCACCGAAGCAATTCAGCTGATTACAGCGAAACGCGATCGAAGAAGTTTGGTAGCGGAAGTTATTCCTTTTTCACAGGTGATGAGCGGCGTGAAGTATGTATTTACAAAACCATGGCTACTGATCAAGAGTTCATCTATTGGAACAATGATTGGTGTTGTCCCTGCCATGGGTGGAACAGTTGCCGCATTTATGGCCTACTTTGCTGCACGTGGCTCGAGCAAGGACCCCGACTCATTTGGTAGAGGCAATCCGGATGGAGTTCTTGCCCCTGAAGCTTCAAATGATGCAAAAGAGTCTGGTTCGGCACTTCCAAGTATGGCTTTTGGTATTCCGGGAAGTTCTGAATGGGCGATTGTCCTCGGCGCCCTGATACTCCAAGGCGTGACGCCTGGCCCGATGTTGATTAAAGAGCAACCAATTTTGATGTGGTTGGCAGTTGTTACATTGGCACTTGCAAGTATTATCTCAAGCTCTATCGGTTTGGCACTTTCACCGCTAGTCACCAAGGTGACGAAATTGCGTCCGTCGCTACTTGGTGTGTCGATCGCCGCACTAGCTCTTGCTGGTACATACAGCCTTAACGGCAAAGTAGTCGATCTTGTCTGGGCTGTTGTGTTTGGTGTGCTCGGTTACTTCATGTCGCGGTCGGGTTATCCGAGCGTGCCACTCATTCTTGGATTACTACTAGGAAAAGGCTTTGAAACGAACTTCAATCACACGATGAGCATTATGGACGGCGGCCTTTCTTCATTTGTGACTCGACCAATTTCAATCTTTTTGCTCATCGCTTGTGTGCTCATTGTCGGGGCAGGGTTCAGAAAAAAGAAAAGCAAATGGGTCCCCAAAGAAGAAGGCGAAGTTAGCGATGATCAAAGCTTTAGGGGTATAACCCTTGAAGATAAGTTATTTGCGCTTTTCGTAGTTGTGTTTGGTGGAGTTCTTATCGTGGAGAGTGTAAAACTGGACCAGTTTGCCGCAAAGATTTCCCCATTTATGGTTGGATGCCTTTTGATCGCAATCGTAGGTGCATATTTGTTGATAAGAAGATCTCCAACTCTTGCAGTTCGATTTGAGGGTTTGGCAGGTAACTCTCGAATGATTCTTTACAGAAATGAAGAAAAGGGCTTTACGGTTTTCGGGCTGAATCCAGAATTTGTAGTACTCATAAGCTTTGTCGCCTACTTGTTTGGAACTGTGCTTGTAGGACCTGGAATTGCCATGTTGTTGATGGGGGCATTCTTGCAGCGGTGGGTTGTGCGAGATAGTTGGAAACGCACATTGATCACGCTCGCAGTTGTCTACGGAACCCTGTGGTTTGGCTTTATCTATCTTCTAGACATAAAAATGGGATACGGACTACTTCCTCTGTAAGGCAAGCTTCGTAAGAGGTGTTACAAGAGGGAAGTTAGAAATCGTTCGCGGATGAGTTCTTTTTTCAGATCTCGTCCGATAATGGTTAGCGAACTCTTCTTCGGGAGACTGGTCGGCCACATGCCTTCTGAGTCACTCGAGAAGAGTTGCTGAACGCATTGGAAGACATATCTTTCTGGTTCTGGTCCAACGCAAATAACGCCCTTCATTCGGTAAATTGTCATATCTTGATCGGTGAGTAACCACCGAAGCCAGATATTGAGGGCATCTATATTGAAAAGTCCTTCTACTTGAATTCCCATTGACTGGGTGTGATCCATGTGGTCATGAAATTCGTGATCCAAAAATTCTGGGTCATCTTTGAGGGTCTGCACTAAATCAAATGCATGTAGATCAAATATTTCATTCATTTCAACTGAGCAATGATCTGTTGGAAGTATCGAAGCGATTTGGTTTATGCCTCTGATTCGAGTGGTTATGTCCGCTATCGATTCTTTGGGAACCATTGAGACCTTGTTTAAAATCAGTTTGTCGGCAAATGCAATTTGCTTTACCCCCAATTCGGCCAACTCTGGGGTGAGTTTTCCGGCAAGTAAGTCAAGAACGTGATGCGCGTCAATCACCGTGGCAACACTGTCAAGTTGAAAAAGGCTCAGCATGCGCTCATTTGCCAAAAACGTTTGTGCAACCGGTGCTGGGTCAGCAAGACCCGTAGTTTCAATCAACAGATAATCAAAGGTCTTATTCCGAGACAAAAGTTTTTCGATTGCTACAACCAAATCGCCACGAATTGAGCAACAGATACACCCGTTCGAAAGCTCAATGACATCATCATCCGCGGCGACAATGAGTGCGTGATCTATGCCGATCTCTCCAAATTCGTTAACAAGGATCGCCACTTCCTTGCCGTGTGGTGCTGTGAGGAGATTGTTGAGAAGGGTGGTTTTGCCTGCGCCGAGGAATCCAGCGATGATTGTGACTGGAATTCGATTGGGGGATTCTTTCATCGGAGGGTCGGCTCACTTTCAAAAAATCTTGCGAACACCTTTAATTCTATAGGGTTTTTTCAGTGTGGACCGAAGTTGATGCATTGGATTTGCGGCGATGAGACTAAGTTCATATGTATGGGTGAATTAAACAGTGCATCGTTCAATACAGGAAATTTTGGATTAACTGGCTTACGTGCACTCGTCACTGGGGGTGGCTCGGGTATCGGTAAAGCAATTGCCGATGCCATGACCAATGCGGGCGCAACAGTTGTCGTGTGTGATGTCAATGACTCGACGAAGCCCAACTACATCTGCGATGTCTCAAAGACAGGCGATGTGGAAGCAATGTTTTCAGCGATCGAACGCGATCTAGGTGGTCTCGACATCTTGGTAAACAACGTTGGTGTACCTGGCCCAACTGCTCGAGTCGACCAGATGGACCCAGATGCTTACGACGAGTGCGTTCGAATCAATTTGGGTGGCACGTTTCGTTGCACCCATGTCGCTGTGCCAATGTTGCTGAAGTCCAAAGGCTCAATCATCAACATCTCAACAAGTGCAGGAATATTTGGTTACCCATTACGTTCACCGTATGTTGCGGCAAAATGGGGAATCATCGGCCTCACGAAGTCGTGGGCAATGGAACTTGGCGAGTTTGGTGTGCGAGTCAATGCCATCTGCCCGGGTTCAGTAAGTGGTCCGCGTATGGACGGCGTGATCGAACGCGAGGCCTTGGCAACTGGAGCCACAGCGAGCGACATTCGCACCGGTTATGAAAAACAAGTTTCACTGCAGACGTTTGTCGATGCAAGCGATATTGCGGCTTCTGCAGTGTTTTTGAGTTCTCCGGCAGCGAGATTTATCACGGGGCAAGTACTGCCGGTTGACGGCAATATTGAAACGATGAGGGCCTAGTTCCAATAGGTAGACGGCTGAAATAAGTCCACGTAAATGGGGTTATGTCGCATGATGTATTCAAAACGCCCATTTTTTTGTTATAAAGTGTCACAATAAGTCCACCGTAAAGGAAACGGTGACTGCAATGTTCGGGGGAACTCATGAAAAGGTCAGTTTTGTTGGCGATGTGCTTGTTGGTAGCCGTTGTCGTTTTTAGCCAGTCAAATCCACATCAGTCCTTGGCTGCAGTCGAAGAAGCTCCGTATTACGACCGGCAACCAGGAATTGGAGCGTGTACATACACGAATGGTTCATTTACTACTTTGCCGTGCTTCACATCTGATCAATCAACAACCGATGCACACTCGATGCACCTTGGTCAATGTACAGATGCATTGACAAACTTTTGTTACACGGCCAAGATGGACGGACAAGAAGTTCCCAATGGATTGCGTTTCATGGTGTCGGTAGGTGCATATAAGACACACACGAGTTCGGTAGGTACTGCAGGATATGAGGCATACATCAATGCTTTTTATGTTGCTCCGAATGATGTGCTAAAGACCGACTATTTCGGATCATCGGATCGCCCATCCGATCAGCAAACTGGTGGCGGAAAAATCGATTTAACACCCGTAGTCAGCGCAAGCAATGTCATTAGCCTCATCGTCAAATACAAGACCGTTGGACTTCCACAGAACAGCGTGGTTGTGGCTGACGAAGGCAACATGACTTTTGCGCTGACAGGACAGGACTTGACAATGACCATTGAGGGCAAGCCTGCGCGTGTTGCGGTTGACTCGGCGGCCCAACACATCTCCGGCCCTGACAATCCACCCGCAGACTTGACGGGCAAGTGTGGAATTCCGAGCATGCAGGAAGTTGTTTGCGATGTAGACGCAGCAGCAGCAGATGGCCTGTCGTTCTACGCACGTTCGAAATCGTTCACATTCCCACCCGCAAGTGAATCAGCCGCTCCAGTTTGGGTGTCAACTAATGCAACGTACTTTCACTTTCCCAAGATCGAATTTCAAGGCAAAACAAAATTGATTTCCGTGCGAACTGCCGCACCTCACTTCCTAAAAGATGGCTTAACGGTGAACACAGGGAACTTTGCTGCATTCATGCCAAACAGTTTGTTGAAACAATGGGGAATTGAAAAAACAGAAGTAGCCCTGAAGGCCGCTCTTGCTGCAAGCGTGACTAAGGGATCGGAAGAAAACGAAGTTGTCGCTGATTTCACTATCACCGCCGACGGAGTGAAGGTTAAGTTCCCGAAGATTTCGTACTCTGCTCCGGTGGCAAAGGTCAAACAAAAATCCGAAGTGGAAGCGACGACGACCACAACAGCACCTGCAACAACAACCTCTGCTCCGGCGGTCGTGACCACAAAGTCAGTCAAGCGCGGAAAATCTGTATTGCTCATGTCGCTTCTGAAGCCAATTGGCACCGGAAAACAAACCTGGAGCTCGTCTGGTGGGTGCACTATCAAGGGGAAAAATCTGGTGACACCAAAGAAGGCGGCAAAATGCAAGGTGACCTTGAAGCAAGCAAAATCTGGCAAAACCAAGGCCTCATCGCGCAGCATCTCTGTAGAGGTCATCTGACTCTTCGATAACCAGCCTTGCCAACATTGGCATGAGTTTGAATGAATCAGCACAACGCCATTAACGGCATATCTTGCTTGCCTTCAAGCCAGTCATTGGTAGAGTGAACGCTTCGGAAACGGGGCTATAGCTCAATTGGTAGAGCGCTTGCATGGCATGCAAGAGGTCAGGGGTTCAATTCCCCTTAGCTCCACAAAAGTAATAGGGTCGGGGGACTATGACACAACAGATTTTGGATGGGTCTGTCACGCTTCGTGGGCTGAATAAGTCATACGGCGAGCGAGTCGTTGTGGATGATGTGTCCCTGGACATTCGCGCCGGTGAGTTCTTTTCGCTACTTGGTCCATCTGGGTGCGGCAAGACAACCACGCTTCGGATGATCGGTGGCTTTGAACGACCAGACGGTGGTCAGATATTGATCGACGACCGCGATGTGACGTTTGATGAGCCAGAGGTGCGACCACTGAATACGGTGTTTCAGAACTATGCGTTGTTTCCACATCTCAATGTGTTTGACAATGTGGCGTTTGGTCTGAAGTTTGAGAAAAAGGGAAGTGTTTCACCAAAGCCAGAAAAAGAGCGAGTGATGCAAGCGCTCGAATTGGTTTCGCTTGCCTCGTTCAGTGAACGCCGTGTTCCACAATTATCGGGTGGTGAGCAGCAACGCGTTGCATTGGCGCGAGCATTGGTACTTGAGCCAAGTGTGTTGTTGTTAGACGAGCCCCTTGGTGCGCTTGATGCGCAGTTGCGAGCACGATTGCAGGTTGAGTTGGCGTCGTTGCAGCGTCAAATTGGTATCACGTTTATTTATGTCACTCACGACCAACATGAAGCGTTCACGATGAGTGACCGCATTGGTGTGATGCGCAATGGCAAATTGATTCAGGTTGGTGCACCACGAGAGATCTATGAGAAGCCGGCAACAATTGATGTCGCCAAGTTTGTTGGTGCCGCCAATTTGTTACCAGGTACTGTGGTGTCAAGCGGAGTGGCAATGATTAGTGGAGTGAAGTTTGCTGCACCTGCAAGTGCGCCCCTGGGTGACGGGATGATCATGATCCGTCCAGAGCGAATTCATGTCGGCGCTGGCACACAGCAGGCAACAATTGAGCGGGTTATCTTTGCTGGCTCGTCGTTGCGTGTGACGCTCGATGTTGCGGGAATCAAGCTTGTTGCCGAAATTCCGAACGATGAACATTCCCGCCATTTGCAGGAAGATACGTCAACCAATATTGATGTGTTGCCAGACGCATTGCGCGTCTTGCCACTGAACTAGTTATTCACCCATTCGGGTAAGGTCGGCAAGAGCCGCTCTGATGCCACCTGGTTCTCCATGTCGCTTACGCCAATGCGAGAGTGCGAAGAGTGCAATGGTGAGTGCAGCAAATGTGGTGGCTACCAGCAGCGTCGCGAGTGCGTTGAGCGCAGGTGTTGCGCCACCACGAACTGATGAGTAAATGCGCAGTGGAACGGTTTCGGAATCAACTCCCGCAGAAAGGAAGCTTGTGATCACGAAATCGTCAATAACGGTGGCAAATACAACGACGAGGCTGGCCATCACGGATGGCCACAACATGGGCATCAATACATAGCGCAAGGCCTGTAGTCGAGTGGCACCAAGATCACGCGCAGCTTCTTCGAAGCCAGAACCGATGGATACCAGGCGTGCACGCACGATGACAACGACGGCCGAGATAGAGAAGGTGATGTTGCCGAGTAACTGTGCTGGGAAGCCGAGAGGGATGCCGCTGAAGAGGCGAGTGATGGTGAGTAAGAGCGCAGCACCGACAACAATCTCCGGCGTAATAAGAGGAATGGATGTGAGGCCTTGCACGCCAGAAGAGAGTTTTCCACGCATGCGGTGTGAGCCAACTGCCAAGGCAATTCCGAGCGGGGCAACAATCAGCATCGTTGCTGTGGCAAGCACAAGTGAGTTGATAATTGCTTGACGCATTGATTCGTCACGAAATACTGAGGCGTTGGGGTCGCCAAACCACCAGCGAAATGAAAAACCTTGCCACATGGTGCGACTGCGACCATCGTTAAACGAATAGGCAACGGCAATGAGCACGGGCACCAAACTCCAAGCGATGTAGCCCCAAGCGAGGATGGGCAAAACTTTGATCCGGCGTGGAGCGATTGTGCTCATCGCACTTGTTCCTTACCCACTCGTGCGGTGCTTCGCAGATACCACGACAATGCAATGAGTAGCAGAACAGAAAGCATCATCACCAAGATTGCACCACGCTGTGGTTGACTGCTGTTGTTGATGTAGAAGTCAATCTGGTTGCCGAGCATTTCTGTTTTAGGCGAGCGAGAAAGCAAATCGTTGGTGTAATAATCACCAAACATTGGTAGCGCGATCAGAATTGCGGCGGCGGCAACACCTGCTTTTGCCATTGGGACCGTGATCAGGCCAAACGCTTGACGTGATGATGCTCCCAAATCGCGCGCAGCCTCAACAAGCCGCCAGTCCATGCGCTCGAGGGTGGCGTACAACGGCAAGATAAGGAAGGGAACGTATCCATAGACAAGACCAAGGACCACAGTGATTGGCGAGCCGTCAAGCCAGTTGTAGTTAATGCCAAAGTTGCTCATTAAGCGACTAAACAAACCACTTGGGCTTAAAAGGTTGACCCACGACAACATGCGCATGAGATAGTTGACCCAAAACGGCATGATGATCAGTGTGAGGAGCATCAAGCGTCGCTTGCCTGCGTGTCGTGCAAGGAAATACGCAATAGGAAAGCCGATGAGAAAGCAGATCATCATTGCCGCAATGACAAAGATGAAGGTACGGATGAACACGCCTCGCAACGGGCCGTTTAGCGCGCTTGCAAGGACTTCTTGTGTTTGAGCGAAGTCCCATTGCAGCGGGTTCCATTGAGGGATCGCATCGCGAAAAACTGGGTCAATCGAACCGAAGGCCACACATGCAACGGCGTAAAAAGGAACTGCAAAAAATGTCAACAGCCACGCTGCACCAGGTGCTGCAAGACCATTCCAGATGGGAGTGTTACGACGCACCGATTAGCCAGCGGTGAATGTGGCCCAGACGTCGTTCCACAACGCATCTGTTTCAGGACTTAGGCTGACGAGGCGTTGGCCGGATGCATAACGTTCAGCATCTACAACAGCATCAACCAAAGATTCGGGTATTGCACCACTCGAGATAAGTGCTTCTGCATTGACAGCGGTGAGTGCTGGCTGGTATCCAACGTATGACTGATTCTTGAGTGCAACATCGTTGTCGAGCAGGTAGTTGATGAAGCGATGCGCAAGCACAGGAGCTTTTGATTCTTTTGGAATGCACAAGAAGTCATTTGCGGTAATGGTTTGTTCTGGGTACCAGAAGCCAAGCACATCAGTTGAAGTTCCTTCTGGCAGATTCCATGGAGCAATCAGGATGTCGCCTGACCACATGTAGGCAATGTCGCGATTGCCTGCAGGAATTTCTTGGTACGACAAAATGTCAACTTTTGGTTGAGTCGCATCGCGGAGACGAATGAGATTTTCTTGCGCGGCAGTAATTGTTGCCGCGTCGGTGGTGTTGACATCGGTGATGCCGGCTTGAAACAATGCAAGGCTGATTGCGTCACGGTACGAATCGGGCACGGCGAGGCGTCCCTTGTATGCGGGGTTCCACATGCTGTCGTAACCCTGTGCGATCAATTCCGCCGAGTCAATCTTGTCTGTTCGATATCCAATTCCATTGCCGTAAATAAACTGAGCAACGGTGTATTGCGAGCCGCCATCGTAATAAGGGTCCTGCAAGCCAGTAAGCAAATTGCCAAAGTTCTCAATGTATGTCTTGTTTAATGGTTGCAATAAATCTGCTGCCATAAGACGAGCAAGTGCTGTGTCGGTCATGCCGATAATCAGGTCGGGTTTCAAGGTGCCGGTGCGCAGTTTCGCAATTGCAGCGTCTTCGTTGTCATAGATGCTTTGTTTCACGGTTACACCAAACGCTTTTTCAAAATCGGCGATCACTTCAGGGTTGGTGTAGTCGGCCCAGTTGAGAATTTCGATTGTGCCGCCTTCTTCTGGAAGGCCATCAGCAATTGCTTCTCCCGAAAGTGGCAGCGTTACCGGAGCCGAGGGCGTGCCAATTACCAATTCTCCAGACGATGTGGCATTTGTGCCACATGCGCTCAGGATTGATGGTGCGACAACAAGGCCGCCGGTGGTGATAACTAGGTTCCTGAGGAAGTCGCGTCTAAGCATGAGGTGTAACTTAGTCACTATGAGCGCACTTGACAAAGTAATCAGGGCCGAGGAGTCACTCTTCTTGAGCCGAGTTCCACAGTCGCAAGAGCTCCACGAGCGAGCATCTCTGAGCATCCCTGGCGGGGTGACGTCCAGCTGGGCGAGTTCGCGTCCAGTCCCTGTGTGGGTGAGCCACGGCGAGGGAGCCCATGTGTGGGACGTAGATGGCAATAAGTACATCGACTTCCATGCCGGTTATGGCGCCAACATCGTCGGACACGCCAACCCAGCCATCGTCAGGGCAGTACAAGACCGAGTCACTAAAGGCACGCACTTTGCCCAGCCAACGCCAGATTCGATTGTGGTAGCCGAGGAATTGGCACGCAGGTTTGGTTTGCCGCAGTGGCGTTTTTGCAACTCAGGTACTGAGGCAACAATGGACGCAGTGCATCTCATGCGCACGGTCACGGGCCGCGACTTAATCGTTAAAGTCGAGGGCTCTTATAACGGCCATCATGATTCGGTTGCTATTTCAATCTTCCGTTCGGCAAAAGAACTTGGGCCAGCAGACGATCCATGGCGCACCCCGGGTGCAGGTATTCCTCAAGCAATTGCAGATTGCGTACGAATCGTGCCGCTCAATGATTTGGACGCACTTGAGCGAGTGTTCACAGAAAACCCTGGACAAATTGCAGGAATGATCTTGGAGCCGATCTTGATGGGTGCAGGCATCATCGTGCCGCAGCCCGGTTATCTCGAAGGCATTAAGAACATCGTGCATCGACACGGTGCTCTACTTGCATTTGACGAAGTCAAAACTGGCTTGGTTGTTCACCCTGGTGGTGTAACGGCCATGTACGGCGTTACACCAGACATTATTTGTCTTGCCAAAGCACTTGGTGGTGGATTGCCATGTGGTGCGGTTGGTGGAACGACACAAGTGATGTCTGCAATTACCGATGGTAGATATAGCCAAGTCGGCACATTTAATGGCAACCCTCTCACAATGGCTGCCGCACGCGCAGTGCTCACCGAAGTATTGACCGAAGATGCGTACGCAAGAGCCAACGATGTCGGTGCGTACATTCTCGAGCATTCACTCTCAACATTGCATGGTTTTGGGCAAGAGGCTCACGGTTATCAGTTTGGCTTTAAAGTTTCAGTTGTGTACAGCAACGAACCTGCCAAGAATTATCGCGACTTCCTTGAAGTGAATACTGGGGCAATGCACCTGCACTATTTGATGCAATTTAACGGCGGAGTATTTTTGGCGCCGTGGGGCAAGAGTGAATCACTGACGCTGTCAGTAGCCCACACTCGCGATCATGGTGATGTGTTTCTCGAGAACCTTGCGCGGCTTGGAAAAACGGTGGCCTCGATGAGCAACCAGCAATCAGCCGAATTTGAAGTTGGCAGTTTTAACTAAAAACAACTATTGGTAGGTTACGTCTTGGCGATACTGCTTGACAAAACGTTGTGCATATTTTTCCATCTCGGAGTGATAAGCGCGCTTAAACGACTTTGAAGCAACACCGCGTTGCACACGCTCGGACACGTCAATGTCTTGATGGTTGACAAGGTCGTTGAACTCAATTCCCGGCATGATGTCCATCGCAGGATTGCCGATCGCTTCAGCAGGGAAGAGGTAGGTGGTGATGATGGTGGTGTGGGTCGGTGAACGCGGAATGTACGCGGTGACCGCGACAAGGGTCGGGTTTACGTCGATCAGCATGTTGGGATACACGTAGGCACCAAACACCGAGTAGTCGTCGAGGTCTTCCATAGATGCAAGCAGTGGAAGGCCTTCATTTTGTTTGAAAGACACAGCGGTCATGCCGGGGGCAAGACTCACACCGTTGTCAAAGCGGTCATTCTGGAAGTTGAAACCTTTGCCATACACCGGCACGATTTCACAAAACTCTGGGTGCACAACCGAGCAGTGCAGGCACTCGCAATAGTTTTCGACGAGTACCTTCCAGTTGGCTTTGGCTTCATCAACCGTGGTGTAAGCAACTTTAAGTTTGCCAATCTCGAACTTGTCCAAGTCGAAAGGCTTGCTGTACAAATCTTCAAGCCAATCATGCAACGACTCCTCATCGTCGTTGAGGCAGACAAACATGTTGCCCTGCCACTCATCCACGCGCACTTGGGTGAGCGAGATGCTGTCTCGATCAAATGATTCTTTTTCGTGGTGGATTGCGCTGACGAGTTTGCCTTCGAGCGAGTAACTCCACGAGTGATACGGGCAGGTGATGGCCGCGCCAAAACCGCTGCCACTTTTGTCGCACAATTGCGAGCCACGGTGCTGACAGACGTTGTAATAAGCGCGCAGTTCGCCTTCACGATTGCGCACAATGAGAATGCTCTCGTTGCCAACTTCAACGACTAGGCGATCGCCGATGTGGGCGAGTTGCTCTGCACGACCAACAAAGTTCCAGCGCTTTGCAAATATTTCTTCCATTTCGTGAGCAAAAATTGCAGGTGATACATATTCATCACGCGTGAAGCTTTGGCGCAAGCCCTGAATGTTGTTGCTGATGCTGACACTATTGATTGACATATTGGTTACTGCTTTCGTATTCGTTGTTTTGCACAATTACCAGTTGAGACCGACGGGAACGTCTTCGTAATCGACAGTCCAGAGGCGGCCTCCATTGAGATCTGATGCGTCATAGCAGCGATAGCCAAGCAGCTGCTGTTGTTGCTTCGTAAATGTTTTGGCGCGGTCTTCGGTGACGCCAAGACAGCCGGCTTCTTCCGGGGTGAGCCATCCCAACACATATGAAAGGTGCATTCCAAACCGAGGTTCGTTTTCGGTCTTGTTTGCGCCAGCACTGTGCAGCGTCTTTCCTAGGTAGATCATTCCACTACCGGCTGGCATTACGGCTTGAGTAATTTCGCTGTCGGTGGCTTGTCGAGAAAAGTCACTCCACAAGTGGCTGCCTGGCACAACGCGTGTGGCGCCATTTTCTGCAGTGAAGTCGGAGAGCGCAAACATGCAACTGACCTGGCATGGTGGCGAAGCTGGACCGCACATTGCTGGCCAATCATCTGAGTCACGGTGGATGTATTGCGGTGCACCACCAGGCATGACGATCATCATTTGGCCTGTGTTCATCCAATACGAAGCGCAATAAGGCTTGAGCAGTTCATCAGCCACTCCGGTCAAGATCGGGTGGACCAACACTTCGTCGGCAAATGTCTGCGAGCGTTGGGCGAGGCGCGTAAAACGTTTGGTTTGCTGACCCCAAAAATGATTGACGTTTTCGTTGTCTGATTTTGGACCCACCTGGGATGTCTCACTTTGTGGAGCAAGCTCGGTAAGCAAATTGGCCACAATCTGAGGTGTGAGCATGTTGTGAACGATCACTCCACCGTCTTGGGCGAGCACTGCAAGGATTTCGGTGAGCGAATTACGCTTTGTGTCAAGAACCTGCAATACCGGGGCATGCACTGTGTTCATGTGTCAATTCTATCCTTGTGATGTAATACTCAATTCACTGTGATGAATGAATTATCTATTGATTTGCAAGTCAATCAAGGCCAATGTTCATGGGCACAATTGATTGATATTGCACATATCGCTGAAAACAATAACTATTCAACGTTGTGGGTTGCTGACCATTTATCGGGTCAGGTCATGAATGCCCCATCGATGCCAGAGTGCTTTACATTGCTTGGCGCGTTAGCTGCAATCACATCAACTATCGACATTGGGCCATTAGTTGCCAACGTTGGCAACAGGCACCCAGGTGTGCTCGCAAGTGCTGCTGCCACCGTGCAAAACATTTCCGGGGGACGATTAATACTTGGTCTTGGAGCGGGCGCATCACCAGCGAGCACATTCGCAGCAGAACAGCGAGCGCTAGGTATCCCACTTCCCGCGGCAATGAGTGAGCGTCATGCAAGGCTAGAGCACACTCTTGATGTGTTGGATGAAATTTGGTCGCCAACCCGAGATGAGAAATTTGCAGCCTTCGAGATGCCATGCAAGTTGCCACCGAGAATTATTGGAGTAAATAGCACAGCTCTTGCAAAAGTTGCGGGTAGGCGAACTGATGGAGTGAACATTCGATCGAGTCACCCACAGCGTGCCGAGATTTTGAGAATTGCGAGAGACGCCGCCACTGCGGCTGGCAAGACCGACTTCATCGTTTCGGTGTGGGATTGGTTTGATGAAGAATTGTTGGATGCGTCATCGTCGACCCGAAAGCAATTGGCAGGCGAGGGCGTGAACAAGATTATTATGTTGATGCGTGGCGTACCCGACGCAAAACGACTAGCTATAAAACGCTAGCTATAAAACAATATTTACAAGTCGCTTGGGCACGACAATGATTTTGCTCGGTGCGGCACCGGCAAGCATCTGGATTACTTTTTCGTCTGCCATGGCAAGGGATCGCAACTCTTCATCGGAGACGTCGGCTGCAACCGACAACTTGGAACGCATCTTGCCATTGACCTGAACTGGAATCTCGATGGTGTCTTGCACCAGCAGCTTTGGATCGGCTTTTGGAAACGGCATATACGTCAGTGACTCTGTGCGGCCAAGTCGCTGCCAGATCTCTTCTGCCATGTGGGGGCACAGCGGTGAAAGCATTTGTGTCATTTGCACTGCCACTTCGCGGGGCGTAGAGCCAGCATCGTTGACGTAAATAGTGAGCGCATTATTGAGTTCGATCATCTTTGAAATCGCGGTATTGAATCGCAGATGCTCAAGATCATTGCCGACACCATGGATTGCTTTGTGTAACTCGCGTTGCAATGCAAGTGGTGCCGCATCGTCGCTTACGTGCAATTCACCGGTGTCTTCATCAACCATATTGCGCCACAACCGTTGCAAGAAGCGTTGCATACCCACAACATCGCGAGTGTTCCAAGGACGACTTGCTTCGAGTGGTCCGGTTGACATCTCGTAGAGCCGGAAAGTGTCTGCGCCGAACTCGTCATACATCTCGTCTGGGGTAACAATATTTTTGAGGCTCTTGCCCATCTTGCCGTATTCGCGTTTGACCTTTTCGCCATTCCACTCATATTGAGTGCTTCCGTTGCCACTTCCACTGATTTCAGTGACTTCGGTGGCTGGAACGGTCTGTCCACGTTCATCTCGGTAGGCGTATGCCTGAATGTAACCCTGGTTGAACAAGCGATGGAATGGCTCGAGGCTCGAAACATGGCCAAGGTCAAACAACACCTTGTGCCAGAAGCGGCTGTAGAGCAAGTGCAACACTGCATGCTCGACGCCACCGACGTAGAGGTCAACGCCGCCGGTGTGACCGTCATGTTTTGGCCCCATCCAATACTTTTCGACGTCCTTGTCGATAAATGCTTCAGAGTTTGTCGGATCGAGGTAACGCAACTCATACCAACACGAGCCGGCCCATTGCGGCATGACGTTTACTTCGCGACGGTATTGGCGTGGCCCATCACCTAAGTCGAGAGTGACGTTGACCCATTCACCCACACGGGCGAGTGGGGGGATTGGGTCTGAAGTTTGATCGTTTGGATCCAATGCCTGAGGTTTGAAGTCGGCGAGTTCTGGAAGCTTGATCGGTAATGCGCTGAAGGGAACTGCAATTGGCTGATCGTCCTCGTCGTAAACAATAGGAAACGGTTCGCCCCAATAGCGCTGACGTGAAAACAACCAATCTCGCAATCGGTAAGTGACAGCACTCTTTCCACATTCATTCGCTTCAAGCCACGTGTTGGCCAACTGTGTCGCTTCTTCAATCGTGCGCTTGCCATTGAGGTTCAATGAATCATTCTTAGAGTTGACGTACGTTCCTTCGCCAACAAAAGCCTGTGGCCAATTGCTGCAATCCTCTGAAACAGCAATATCACGGGAAGTGAACCATTCATCATTCGGCATCTGAGTTGCGGTGATTGGCAAGTCGTACTTGCGGGCAAAATCAAAGTCGCGTTGGTCTCCAGAAGGCACAGCCATGATTGCGCCAGTGCCGTAGCCCATTAACACGTAATCGGCGATCCAAATTGGAACCTGTGTGCCATTGATTGGATTCGTGGCAAAAGATCCAGTGAACGCGCCTGTCTTGACGCGGGTTTCGTCACGCCGATCTTCGTCTTGCATTGCGGCAGTCGCTGCGCGGTATGTGTCGACAGATTTCTTTTGATCAGAAGTTGTGAGCGAATCAACCATTGGGTGCTCGGGAGAAAGCACCATAAATGTTGCGCCGAACAAAGTGTCAGGGCGAGTTGTGAAAATCTCGATTGATCCTGCGGTCGCAGCAAAATGCACCGATGCTCCGACACTGCGGCCAATCCAATTGCGTTGCATCAACTTGATTGGCTCTGGCCAATCGAGGCGATCAAGATCTTCAAGCAATCGATCGGCATACTTGGTAATGCGCATTGTCCACTGACGCATGTTGCGTTTAAACACGGGGTAGTTGCCGATGTCGCTGCGACCTTCTGCAGTAACTTCTTCGTTTGCAAGAATCGTGCCGAGCCCCGGACACCAATTGACTGGTGCGTCCGACAAATAGACGAGCCTGTATTGACTGATCAATTCTTGTTGTGCAACTTTGCTGAGCTCTGACCACGCAACCGAACCTGTTGCGCGCTTGCCAGTTGCAAACTCGGCTACAAGTTCGGTGATTGGTCGTGCACGATGAGAAGTTTCGTCGTACCACGAATTAAAAATCTGTAAAAAGATCCACTGAGTCCATTTATAAAACGACTCGTCTGTTGTGGACACACTGCGCCGTGCATCATGACCAAGGCCGAGGCGTCGCAATTGACGACGCATGTTTGTGATGTTTGATTCGGTGTTGATGCGTGGGTGAATGCCGGTAACGATTGCGTGTTGTTCGGCTGGCAATCCAAAACTGTCATAGCCAAGTGCATGCAAGACATTGAATCCATCCATGCGTTTGTAGCGCGCAAAAACATCGGTGGCGATGTAGCCGAGGGGGTGACCAACGTGCAGGCCAGCGCCTGATGGATATGGAAACATGTCGAGAACAAACAATTTGTCGCGACCTGCAACCTTGTCTGGTTGGGCCAGGGGTCCGGCTGGGTTCGGCGCTTCGAAGGTGCCCTCGCGTTCCCAAATGTCTTGCCACTTGGTCTCAACCTGGCTCGCTAGCGCGGCGGTATATCGAAATACGGGTGTCTTGGTGGTTGGGTCGTTGCCAACTATCGCTCCACTGGCGGTTCGAGGCTCGTTTTGGGTTGGGGGTTTTGCAGACATCGCCTCCGTATCGTAGATGAGCGAAGCATGGTTTCAATGGAGAGGCA
>JBIKID010000055.1:0-10738 GCA_044361815.1 Ilumatobacteraceae bacterium
ATTAAGGGGTAGAGAGCAATCGTGAGCCGCAAGGTCGCACGGGGCCAATTCACCGCAGCCTGGCAACAGAAGCGGGGAATGACATTGGGAAAGACCGATGACGTTGGGAAAGACCAATGGCCGAACGGAAAGACGTTCCGCGGATAAACATTTCGGTGTTTGTCAGCCGACCCGCCGGTGTTGCTGCGTAGCGACAATGTTGGGAATGGTCGTATCACGGGCGTTCAACGGCTGATGGACGGGGGTTCGATTCCCCCCAGCTCCACTAGTTGTATTCAAGAAATGCGTTTATGAAGTTTGCAGTCGGAATTCTTTTGCTACAGAAAAATATGCACCAGTTGCAGGCACATAATCGCCGTGCAATACATCCGGATCTAAATCAATCTCGTTTGGCCAACTCAACGTGTGGGCAACTGGATCAACGAAAACCTTCGCAAGAAAGTCATCTTCGTTAAGTGGCTCTAGATAGCCATTCCAGTCATTATGAAATTCAAGTTCACGCGTCACTCCGTCGGTAAACGTCACCTCAAGTTTGCGACCGCCTACATACGAAACGGAACATACTTGCGAGCTTTGCTTCATTTCTCCACCCTATCCAAGCGGCGCAATTCCATTCGCACTCCTTCCTTCTTGCATCAGTGCCCAGGCCCTAAATACATCAAGCCGATGCACGGCCAACCATTCGCCGACAAGTCGTTCTGCGCGGATGGGCAGACCGCCACCAATAATCGCACCACTTGATATTTGCACTTGTGCAGAGAATTCCCCGTAAATGACATGAAAGTGGGGCGGGTTGTGATCGCGGGGATACATGTAAATAGAAATTCCATAGAAGTATGAAAGTCTTGGCACACTTAGCATGTGTGCGCAAGAACCAAGAAAGTGCGATCGGACTACTTGTTGTGGGTGAACGCTGTAATGCAACTAGTAGTTGACGCAGTCTGACAGCGTAGATTTATAGCCCTGATGAAGTTCGCACCAATCTCTGATCGCCTCACGGGGCTTGGCGCAGCCAAATGGGCTGTGCATTCAGAGTCACTGCGAAGGGCGGCACTCGGTCAGTCCATCATCATCTTGTCTATTGGCGAGCCCGACTTACCGCCGCCAGCAAAAGTTTTGGATCAAGCAGCCGACTCAATGCGCAATGGTCGCACTCGTTATGCAGCGGGTCAGGGTGAGCCAGAGGCGCTTCTCGCAATTGCAAATCATCTCAGCAAGCGTTCGGGTAATCCCGTTACACCCGAAGAAGTGCTGTACACAGCGGGCACACAAAATGGTTTATGCACTGCCCTGTTCACACTCGTCGAAGCAGGTGACGAAGTCCTCGTTCCCGATCCGTACTACGCGACATACGAAGGACTGGTGGCCGCTTCAGGCGCAACATTCGTTGCCGTGCCAACTTCTCCCGACAACGGATTTCACGTAACTGCGCAAGCGATTGAAAACGCAATCACACTACGCACCAAAGTGTTGTTACTCAATAACCCAAGCAACCCCACTGGCGCAGTGCTGTCGGTAAAAGAAATCGATGCGATCGGTGACGTCTGCGAACGCCATGATCTGTGGATCATCTGCGACGAGGTGTACGCCGACATGACATTTGATGGCACATTCTGCTCGCCGTTTGACAGACCACACCTACGCCATCGCACACTGAGTGTTTCCTCAATCTCCAAGTCGCATGCACTTCCAGGATTTCGTGCTGGCTGGGTTGCATGCCCTGCCGAAGTAACCCCGCGACTCGTTCTTGTTGCTGAAGCAATGCTGTTCGGTTCGCAACCTTTCATTGAAGACGCACTTGCAGTTGCATTAAACGAAACTCACCCCGAAGTTGAGCGTATGCGCGCTGCATACAAAGAGCGAGCAGGAGTGTTGGTTAATGCATTTGCAGACTCAACATCAGTTTCGGCGCGCTTGCCCGAAGGCGGAATGTTCATCATGCTTGATATTCGCAAAACCGGATTGACTGGTGAGGAATTTGCATGGCGACTGCTCGATGAAGAAAGTGTTGGCACGATGCCAGGTGAAAGCTTTGGAAGTGGTGGTGCCGGCCACGTCCGTGTTGCGCTCACCGTCGAATCCGACGTACTCGAAGAAGCGAGCATCAGAATCCGCCGCCTCGCAGACACATGCCTCGCTGAGCGCAAGTAAGCACTCACCAACATGACAAGCGAGCAGCTCAAAGTTGGCGAAGCAATCATTGATTTGTTGTCGCGCGAATACGGCGTAGATGTCGTATTTGGAATCCCCGGTGTGCACAACATCGAGTTGTATCGCGGTCTACATCGCTCCGGCGTAACAGCGATTTCTCCGCGCCACGAGCAGGGCGCTGGGTTTATGGCCGATGGCTGGTCAATCGTGACCGGCAAGCCCGGCATTTGTGTGCTCATCAGTGGTCCTGGCCTCACCAATGTGCTCACGCCAATCGCGCAGGCGTATCACGACTCTCGCCCAATGCTGGTAATTGCATCCACAACCCCAACTGACGCGCTCGGCAAAAGTTTTGGACCGTTACATGATCTTCCTGATCAGGCTGCAGTTGCACGCTCGGTCTGCGCATTTAGCGAAACAGTCACTGACCCATCGACGCTTCCAGAATTGATTGAACGTGCGTGGAATGTATTCACTTCCGCACGTCCCCGACCTGTACATATTGCAATACCCATGGATGTTCTTGCTCAAACATGTGCACCATTTGTGCGGAAACATATTGTGGCAACAAAGCCAGTTGCGCACGACAGCGATGTAGCAAAAGCTCTCGAAATCATCAATTCATCCCAAACACCTGTGATAATTGCGGGCGGTGGATCAATTGATGCTTCAAAGGAACTCATCGCACTAGCCGAATTGTTGGATGCACCAGTGCTCCTCACAGGTAACGCAAAGGGCGTAATGCCATCGGATCATCCCCTGTGCGCTGGCAACTGTTTGGTGTTTGGTCGAATCCAAAAAGATATCGAGTCTGCCGACGTCGTGATTGTCATTGGCACCGAGATTTCGGACACCGATCTCTACAACGATGGCAGAGCATTGCAGTTTGGTGGCAAAGTCATTCGCATTGATATCGATCCAGATCAGATCAATCGTCGCACCACGCCAACCGTTGGCATTGTTGGTGATGCCGCACAAGCAATGGCAAAACTTACACGTGGCATTACAGTGCGCAATTCAAAAACTGGTGCGCAACGCGCGCAGCAATGGCGAGAGCACGCGCGTGCGAAAACCAGTGAAACATTTACGCCCTGGCTGAAAGTGATCGAACACTGGTTGCCAGACAATGCGATTGTTGCACTTGACTCGACACAACTTGGATACTCGGCTCACTGGTGGTTGCCTGCACTGCACAGCCGCTCTTGGCTTGCGCCCTACGGTTTTGGCACACTTGGTTGTGCACTGCCAATGGCGATCGGTGCATCAGTAGCCGCACCCGACCGACCCGTACTCGCAATTGCTGGCGATGGAGGATGGCTGTTTACCGTTGCCGAAATGGCGGCAGCAAAAGATCTTGCAAGTGACATCGTCATGATCTTGTGGGACAACAGTGGCTACGAACAGATTCGCACATCATTTGACGATGTTGCAGCAACACGAATGGGCGTTGATGTTTCTTCTCACGACCCATCCGCAATCGCACGCGGGTTTGGCTGGAATGCAGTTGATGTGACTACACCAGATCAACTAGCGACTGCTCTTGACACCGCGCTCGCCAACGGCGGACCTCAGTTCATCCGCATAGCTACCAGCTAACTAGTTCGTGCGATAAACAACGAACACTTTGCGCAGTGTTTCGACAACAGTCCACACACCCTTCCAGCCAATTGGAAAAATGCAACTTGAACCTTCAGTGAGTTCAACAGGTTCGCCACCATCTTCGTGCACAATCATGCGGCCCTTCAAGACATAAATCACTTCGCCACGAGTGGTGAATTCCCAACGTGATGCACCTGGCTCGCACTCCCAAGTACCCGCAGTAACAGTTTCGTTGTCAAGAAAAACTTGAGCACGAGTGAGGATCTCCCCCGTCAATGGTTCGGCCGAAGGTTGGCCCAGCGGCTTTTGAGCCAGTTCTGATGCAGGAATGTCGAGTGCGCGAAATGAAATTGTCATACAAACAGCCTATTGACTGAAGCGCACTAACTAAGCAACGGCAGTGCCAACAAAATGACCGACTGTCATCGTGAAAGCCATCGCGACTAGTCCACCAAAAACCACTCGAAATGTTGGGCGAAGTGGATGAGCTCCACCAGCCTTTGAACTTGATACGCCCAATGCAACGAGCGCAAATACCGCAATCACAACGGTCGTTGCAATGCGATTTGCGGATGATGCAAGTGCAACGGCAATGAGCGGAATCGCAGCTCCAACCGAAAATGATCCAGCCGAACTCACACTTGCCTGCAGAGGTCGGGCCATCGTGAAAGAAGTAATGCCGAGTTCTTCTGCCAAATGCACCTTGAGGGCATCCTTTTCGGTGAGCGCTACTGCAACTTCACGTGCGAGTTGATCATTGAGTCCTTTGGATGCATAGATGGCAGTTAGTTCGTCCAACTCATGCTCCGGAGTGTGAGCAAGCTCCCAAGTTTCTTTTACGATGTCGGCCTGCTCTGAGTCACGTTGCGAACTCACCGAAACATATTCGCCAATTGCCATTGATGCCGCACCTGCAACCAAGCCCGCGACCCCTGCCGTGATAATCGTGCTGCGGGTTGCGTCTGCTGCAGCAACACCCAAGATCAAACATGCAGTCGAGATGATCCCATCATTTGCGCCAAGCACCATCGCGCGCAATAATCCAATGCGATGACTTAAGTGTCCTTCGTCGTGCTTGACCATGCCCAACAGATTACACCGCCAAGTTGCGCAAGTCGTCCAATGAGACACGACCGGTGTACACCGCCATCCCTATCGCAGCGTCAATTTGTAACTCAAACAAGTCTCTGATGTCTTGCAAAGTGGTTATTCCTCCCGCAGCAGTAATCGGCAATGTCGTGCGTTCACGCAAGCTAGCGAACCATGCCAAATCCGTGCCCTCCATCATTCCTTCCTTGTCTACGTACGTACACAAGTAGCCGCTACACCTATCGGAGAAACTCTCAATTGCCTGATCAGCGGTCGTCGTAAGTGATGTTTTCCATCCGTCCACAACCACTTTCCCATTCTTCGAGTCGAGTGCAACCGTGATGTTGTGCTTGCCTATCTCAGAAACAATGTCATCAAAAACTGGAGTAAATGCGGCCGTGCCAACAATCACTTGGTGCGCACCAAGGTCAACAAGTTGCCGAGCACGTTGCGGTGTTCGCACGCCACCACCAACCCGACATGTTGCACGACTGGCGAGCATCTCGATGATGGCAAAATTTTCGCCAACACCCATTGCAGCGTCTAGATCAATCACCTGAATTTCGGGAAAGCCTGCAAAACGCTCCAACATTTCGAGTGCGTCTGGCCCTTCCAATGCCTTTTCACGACCCTGCACCAGTTGCACAACTTTTCCGTCCTGTATGTCAATGCACGGCACCACGAGTGCCCGACGAGACGTACTCACGACCGAACCGCAATTCCAGACTGGGCAATATGTGCTTTCACTTCGGCAATGCCCAACGTGCCAAAGTGAAAGACCGAAGCGGCAAGCGCAGCATCAGCTACTTTCAAAATCGTTGTGAAATCTTCAAGCGCCCCTGCCCCACCAGATGCAATCACGGGTACGCACACTGCAGACCTCACTGCCGAAGTGAGCGCCAAGTCAAAACCTGTCTGCACGCCATCTGCATCCATTGAGGTAAGCAGTATTTCTCCTGTCCCAAGTTGCTCGGCTCGCTGCGCCCACTCAATGACATCCAACTCTTCGGCCTGGCGACCCCCTTTGGTAAATACACGCCACATCTCTCCGTCACGACGAGCATCGATAGCCAGTACCACTGCTTGACAACCAAACTCTTCGCTCAGCTCACGAATCAACTCTGGACGCCACACCGCAGCAGAGTTAATGCTCACCTTGTCTGCTCCTGCTCGAATCACCGCTTTTGCGTCGTCGACCGAACGAATACCACCGCCAACAGTGAGCGGAATAAACACTTCCCGAGCGGTGCGAGCAACCAGTTCTACAAGAGTGGAGCGATTCTCTACCGTCGCTGCAACATCCAAAAACACCAATTCATCGGCACCCTGTTCGTTGTAACGCGCAGCCAACTCGACAGGATCGCCTGCATCGCGCAGGTCAACAAAATTTACACCCTTCACCACACGACCATTAGCCACATCAAGGCATGGAATGATCCGTTTAGCCAACATTTACAAACCCACGAATTTTCGGATCACGCCGACACCAAATTGGGCGGACTTCTCTGGGTGAAACTGCACACCAAAAACATTGTTCTCTTCGACAACAGCAGAAAAGACGGATCCATATTCGCACGTGATCGTTGTGGATGGAACTACTGGACAAAAATAGCTATGGGCAAAGTATGCGTGCTCTTGTACTTGATTTGCTTCGACCAACACAGATGGCGCTTGAGATTCAAGTGTGTTCCAACCCATATGTGGAACCCGTTCGCTCGATTCAAACTTGTGCACTGATGCATCAAAAATGCCAAGACCTTTACTCTCTGAGGATTCATCACTTCCCGAGAAGAGCACTTGCATACCAAGACAAATCCCAAGATATGGAATTCCACTACGGATTGATTTGATGAGTGCAGATCGGAGATCGAGTTGATCAATCGCGCTGCTCAATTGCCCAAAATGTCCAACACCAGGAAGCAGCACTTTTGATGCCTCAGAAATTGATGCCGCATCACGGACAATTCGATACTTGGCTTGCAACAGATCGAGCACGTTAGTGACCGAACGCAAGTTGCCCGCACCGTAGTCAATAACTGCGATCACAGCAACCCTTTTGTGCTCGGCAATTGGTCTTTCATCTGCACATCGGTTGAACATGCATAACGCATTGCACGACCAAAGCACTTAAATATTGCTTCAACTTTGTGGTGACTGGACCGGCCGTACATCACCTTGGCGTGCAGATTTGCCCCTGCGCTGTTGACAAATCCCCCAAAGAAGTCATGCAGCAACTCGGTTTGCAGATCGCCAACTAGTCGAGCCTTGATCAGGTCCGAATACACGAGAGCAGGACGACCGCTGAGGTCAACTGCAACTACCGCAAGAGTTTCGTCCATAGGCAACACGAAGTACCCGGCGCGATTGATACCGACCTTTTTGCCTAACGCTTTTTTGAATACTTCGCCCAAGACAATGCCCACATCTTCAACGGTGTGATGTTGATCGATGTCCAAATCTCCCGTGGCCTTCAGCGTCAGGTCAAAACCCCCGTGCTTGGTAACAAGTTCAAGCATGTGGTCTAAAAACCTGATGCCCGTAGAAATGTCGTATTTGCCCGTGCCTTCAATCAGCAGAGTTGCAGAGATGCTCGTTTCTTTACTTACACGCTTAACAGTTGCTTTACGTAGTGTTTTATTCACCGATGGCTTTTTCATATAACTTTTTCCATTTCTGTTATGAATAATTTCATTTGATCAATTGTTCCGATCGTGACGCGAACACATCCGTCTATTTCATGACTTCGATCACGAATCAAGATGTCTGCCGACTTCATCTGATTGAGTATTTGTTGCTTGCGCGCACCAGCGTCAAAGAGCAAGAAGTTGCCGTCGCTTAAAAACCATCGCAAACCCAAACGAGTGAGTGCCTCTTGCACCATCTGCCGAGCGTTAACAACTTCGCGCACATAGTTTGCGACAAATTCAATGTCGCCAACAGCCGCGCGAGCTGCCGTTATGGCCACAGCATTAACGCTGTAGGGCGACTGCGCTCGACGAGCCCATGCAATGTTGTCTGCCGACGAAACAAGGCACCCACATCGCAAGCCGGCCATACCAAATGCCTTTGAAAAGGTACGACTGACAAACAAGTTCGGATATCGATTGAGTAGTGGCAATACCGAAATTTGAGAAAACTCCACATACGCCTCATCAATAAGGACAATTGTTTGCGGTGAGTGCTCAAGAATTGTGATGACGTCATTTACCGAGATTGCTCTACCAGTCGGGTTGTTTGGGTTTGCAATAAAGACGCCACGAGTTGTATTGGTGATCATCTGCGTCAATGACTGAAGTGGAAACACCAGTTCGTCCTCGATCCGATACGCAACTTCAGTTACTCGCACACCGGCAACCTCGGCATAAAAGCGATACATCGCATACGAAGGACTGAGAATCACAAGCTCATCATCGGATTCAAAAAATGTGTTGACGAGCAGCTGAATCGCCTCGTCTGTTCCATTGGTGAATGTCAGTTGATCATCATCTACACCCAAAAACTTGGCGATCTCTGTTCTTGCCTCTGAATACTCGGGGTACATCGCTACGTTTTCGTCGGTTAACGACTCAGTCACGGCAGCCAACACGCGCGGTGAGCAACCCACCGTATTTTCGTTGAAGTCGAGGCGCACCTTGCCACCCCGACCCTGCGTGGGTGGCGAATAAGGACGCATGTTGCGCACACTTTGTTTAGGAGAAATCATCCCTGCCTCACTTCAACACTTCTTGCATGGGCTTCCAAGCCCTCGGCTCGGGCCAATTGGGTCACGGCTGGCGTCAGTTGCCGCAAGGCATCTTCGCTCAACGATTGCGTTGTAATGACTTTGACAAAATCATTCACCGATAAGCCGCCGCGTAAAGCCGCGACCCCCGAAGTTGGCAGCACATGGTTTGGCCCACTCGCGTAATCGCCAGCAGCTTCGGTGCTAAACCGTCCAATAAAGATTGACCCAGCATTAACAATCTTGTCAACGAACGAATCAACCGGCAAAGATTCATCTGGAATCGCCAAGTGTTCTGGAGCAATCTCGTTAACCAGTTCAATAATCTCTTCAACACCTTGACACACGATTATTGCGCTGTTGTTGACAACAGCCAATGATGCAACATCAGCGGTGGGCAGCGTCAGCAACTGCAGTGCAACTTGTGCCTGAACTTCTGTGGCAAGAGTTGTTGAGGTTGTGAGCAAAATTGCTCGAGCTTCCACGTCATGCTCACACTGTGCGAGCATGTCAGCTGCGATCCAAGTTGGATTTCCTGCGTTTGCAACAAGCACGATCTCGCTAGGTCCAGCAATAAAATCAATTCCGACATCGCCTGCAACCAACTTTTTTGCTGCGGCAACATACGAGTTACCAGGCCCAACAATCCTTTGCACTTTGGCAATGCTTTGAGTGCCATAAGCAAGAGAAGCGATTGCTTGTGCCCCACCCAATTGAACAATGGTCTTGAGACCAAGCCATTTTGCCAACGCCAAAATCTGCGCGTTCGGTTGTGGGCACACGACGGTAATCGTGCCAACTCCGGCAACTTGTGCCGGAATGACGGTCATCAACATGGTTGAAAGCAGCGGGTACCTTCCAGCGGGCACATACACACCGACGGAATCAAGTGGTCGAACAATTTGACCAAGTGTTCGACCGTCGCTCGTAGTTGTTTGCCACGGCTTGACAAGTTGCTGCTGTGCGAAGTCACGAATATTTTTTGCTGCGATTGTCACCGCCTCCAATAATGCGGGGTCCAGTTCGCCACAAGATTCGATGACAAAACTCTCCCCCGTGAAGCCATCAAGTTTTTCCGCATATTCACGAACCGCTGCGTCTCCACGATCGCGTACATTCTGAACGATCGGTTTGACAATCTCAAGTGCGTCATCCAGTCGCTGAGCAGCGCGGTTAAGAAACGCAGTTGCTTCTGCTTGGTCAAGAATTCGCAGCATCAGTTAACAATCTTGTTGAGCGGATACTCGACAATGCCTGACGCACCCGCCTGCTTCAGCCGAGGAATAATTGTGCGCACAGTGCTCTCGTCCAAAATCGTGTTCAGTGCCAACCAATTTTCATCGGCCAACGCTGAAATTGTTGGTGTCTTCAATGCAGGCAACACGTTGAGCACTTCTTGCAAACTCGAACGCTCAACGTTCATCATCAGTCCAACCTTGCCCATTGCGTTAATTGCTCCTTCAAGCAACATCTGAATATCTTGCATCTGCTGACGCTTGGCTGGGTCTTGCCATGATGCCGTATTGGCTATGAACTGCGTGTTTGACTCGAGCACCGTTTCAACGATGCGCAAGTTATTGGCTCGAAGTGACGATCCAGTCTCTGTTACTTCCACAATCGCGTCTGCCAAAATTGGTGGCTTCACCTCAGTTGCACCCCAACTGAATTCAACTTTTGCAGTAACTCCATTTGCTGCCAAATATCGCTTTGTTGTCTCAACAAGTTCGGTAGCAATGATCTTGCCCTCAAGGTCTTTGACACTGCGCACTTCCGAATGTTCAGGTACTGCAAGCACCCAACGGACACGACCAAAGCTCTGTTTTGCGTACACCAAATCAGCGATCGGCTGAACTGTTGCACCCGTCTCGGCAATCCAGTCGAGCCCAGTGAGCCCGGCGTCCAGCACACCGTCTTCTACATATCGAGCCATCTCCTGGGCGCGGATCAACATGCACTCGATATTTGGATCATCGATAGCTGGAAAATACGAACGACTATTTACTGTGATTTGAAAGCCTGCTCGCCGAAACAAATCGATCGTTGCGTTCTCCAGACTTCCTTTAGGAATTCCGAGTTTCAAAATTGATTGATTACTCATTTGACTACCTCTTTCGCGTCGCTATATACATCGGTTGGTGAAAAGGTTTGTGGGTCGGAAACAATCCAGTTGTTGTTAAC
>JBIKID010000121.1:0-3188 GCA_044361815.1 Ilumatobacteraceae bacterium
TTCGTGCAAAAGTTGCCGCATTGTGCGCCAAGTTCCCGGTGTATCCAACTGTCAAGAAATAATTTGTGATTGATCTCAACGGCTACCTAATAGTTGGTGGGTGCGCCGCTGTTGTTACAGCAGCAACGACTCCAGTTGTTGCGTACGTTGCTCGCCAAAAAGGGTGGATGGCAGAACCTGACGAGAGACGTTCGCATCCGGTTGCAACTCCAGATGTCGGTGGTATTGCATTCTTTGTTGGCTTGCTTGCTTCGCTTGGACTTGCCTCGCAGATGGATCGCTTTTCAGGGCTGTTTCAAAACAACTCTGAATTGATCGGAGTGCTCATTGCCGCGGTAGTGGTATTCGTTTTAGGAATAGTCGATGACATTCGCGAGGTGTCAGCACCAATGAAAGTAACTGGGGTGGTGGTGGCAGCACTTGCGCTCGTCACGTTTGGTGTCACCATGTTTTTCTTTCGGGTTCCGTTTTTAGATGTGTTTGTTTTGCCCAACGACTGGATTCCGTTGTTCACAGTTTTTTGGTTGTTGGGAATGACGCAGTCAATCAACTTGATTGATGGGCTCGATGGTCTTGCTGGAGGAATTGTCGCGATCGCTGCAGCGGCATTCTTTGTGTACAGCAAACATCTTGGTGACGTCGGCTTGTTGTCTGAACCAAACATTGGTCCGTTGATTGCGATTATCACACTTGGCATTTGTCTTGGCTTTTTGCCATTCAACTTCAATCCCGCGCGAATTTTTATGGGCGACTCTGGAGCTCTGATGCTCGGTCTACTGATGGCGGTATCGACGAGTGTTGTAGGTGGACGTGCCGACCCGCAATCTCAAGAGTTCAGCGGCCAGACGTATTTCTTTATTGCTCCGCTGTTTATTCCGTTGTTGATTCTTGGTGTGCCCATTATCGATGTGGTCTTCGCAATATTTCGACGCACGCTCAGTGGGAAAGGTCTGGCCACGGCCGACAGGGGACACTTACATCACAGGCTTATTGCATTGGGGCACGGACCACGTCGAGCCGTAGTAATCCTGTGGCTCTGGACCGGACTGTTCTCTGTATTCGCTTTGTATCCAGCGTTGACCAACAAAAACCCCAATCTCTGGCTGGTTTTGCTGGCGGCGCTGCTGCTTATTGGTTTCTCGGTCTTTCACCCTCGACTGGTGCGCCACCGCGATTCAGTAACCCTGTAGAGCAATTTCAAAGACTCTCTAAGAAGGCACAAGCGCACGAGCAATTTGCTCGCAAGTCCTTATCCCGTCTAGTTTGTACTTAGTTTCACAAGCGTCTGGGATGTCTATTGAGATGAAATTTTTAACCAAAAAACTCGTGCCAAAAAAGAAGCCGGCACTCACGGGCTCAAGTGACTCTTTGGGTCGTGGGCCTGAAATGGCAATCAGTGTTTTGGTGTTCACTGTTATTGGACTTGCAATTGATGCTGCAGCGGGAACAATGCCACTGTTCACGATTGGTCTTGTTGTTTTCTCTGTCGTCGGAAACTTTGCTCGGTTGTATTACACATACGGCACGCACATCGAAGCTCTTGCGAAACAACGATTGCAGGGCACTGTTAGCCACCAGCAAGAGCGTGTAGCAAAATGAAAAGCGACGATCCGCAGTACACGTCAGTGTTATCGATGCATGACACTGGTCCTGCACCTGAGGCCGCAATAGTGCGCGACATCATTAAGCATGGAATGTATGTTGCACCAATCATGATCGGTTTAAGCGCGCTTTTTTGGGGCGTTAATGGCGGATGGTCGAGCGCCTACGGCCTTGCCATCGTGCTCGGCAACTTTGCGGTCGCAGCATGGATGGTGTCGTATACGGCCAAAATCTCCTATGCCCTGATGATGGGCGCAACACTGTTTGGGTACATCTTCCGATTAGCAGTCATCGCGGCAGCAGTGTTTTTAGTGCGTAACGCATCCTGGGTCGAGTTAGTGCCCTTGTGCATGACGATTGTCATCTCGCATGTTGGTTTATTGTTCTGGGAATTGCGCTATGTTTCTTTGTCGCTTGCTTTCCCCGGCCTCAAGCCAAAACAGATTTCAACCCAAGACCAACTTCTTAACCAGTAGCCCAACTAGTCGATCAACAGGATGACCACAGTGTTCTCAACTCAACTCGCAATCAAAGCATCGGTGCAAGTACTTCAGAAGCTTGCACCGAGCGCTGAAGCCGGTCGTGGTTTTAGCTTTCCACCGATCAACACAATTCTCCGTTGGAAAGATGTAACGCCAGGCATTAACAAAGTTGTGATCATTTCAATTTTGAGTGCTGTTATTGGCACCGTGTTGTTTTTGGTTGCCTCCACAAAAGATGCACGTAAAGCGCCAAAAGGTTCGCGCAATCTTGCTGAAATCATCGTTGAGTTCATTGAGAAGAACATCATCATGGAAACAATGGGCAAGAGCGGCATGGGTTGGACGCCGTTCTTGTTGACAATGTTTATCTTCATTTACTTGTGCAACTTGCCAGGAATTATTCCGTTTATTCAAATGCCAGCAACAGCACGCATGGGTGTTCCTGCATTCATGGCGCTGCTCGTGTGGGTTGTGTTTAACGCAACCGGCATTAAGCACCAAGGTCTTTTTGGTTACTTCAAAAATGTGTTGTTCCCACCGGGCGTTCCAAAAGCGCTGTATGTCTTGGTGACACCGATCGAACTGATTTCAACGCTTGTTGTTCGTCCGTTTTCGCTCGCCGTTCGTCTTTTCGCCAACATGCTCGCTGGTCACTTGTTGCTCGTCATCTTCGCCTTGCTTACCCAAGCACTTATTCAGGCCGAGACTCAGCGATTCTTTTTGATTCCAATCGGTATTTTGCCATTCGGCCTACTCATCTTCTTGACGGCCTTCGAGATCTTGGTTGCGTTCCTGCAGGCGTACATCTTCACGGTGCTTACCGCGGTGTACATCGGTGGGGCAGCGCATCCAGAGCACTAAGTAGCAAGTTTTATATCAAGAGTTACCCACATAACAACAAAAACAAATAGGAGATAGAAACATGGAAGCATTAACACGAATTGCACATGTCAGTGCACGCGTGGCTGCAGAGCTCACGCCAGCTGAACTGAAAGCAAACTCGGCAGCACAAATGGCAGGTCTCGCTTACGGCCTCGCCGCGATTGGACCAGGCATCGGAATCGGAATGATTTTCGGTAAGGCCATCGAAGCAATGGCACGTCA
>JBIKID010000057.1:0-10423 GCA_044361815.1 Ilumatobacteraceae bacterium
ACGATCACCGAGGCCGCCAAATGCCAACAACAAACAAGAAAACACCAGCGCATATGAATCAACAATCCACTGCAATCCACTGGTGGATGCACCAAGTTCACGCGAAAGTGTTGGCAGCGCAACGTTAATGATGAGGTTGTCGACCACCACCATGAACAAACTGATGCAAAGCACCAGCAAGATGATCCAACGGCGGTCGTGAATTTTGGTATCTGGGTGCGTATTCATACTTGACAGTGTCTAGTGGAGAAACTAGATAGTGTCAAGTCATGACTCCGATCAAGGCTGAACCCCTGCGCAGAGCAGTACTTGACGCCGCTATAGCGATTTCGGCCGAGACTGGACCGGACGCCATTTCATTGCGAGAAGTAGCCCGCGAAGCTGGTGTTTCGCACCAAGCCCCCTACCACCACTTTGGCGATCGAGCAGGAATTTTTGCAGCAATCTCCGAAGAAGGCTTCCGTTTTTTGGCAGAGTCAATCGAAGCCAGCACAACACTTGGCACCGCAGCGATGTGCGAGGCCTACGTTCACTTCGCTCTTGCCCACAAAGGGCATTTCCGAGTGATGATGCGCAACGATTTGTGTTCATTAGAGGACTACCCAACGGCATTGATCCAAGCTGACCGAGCGTTCAATGCTCTACGCAATGAAGTCACCGTCATTTTGGGCGAAGATTCACACGATGATGTCGCAAACGCACACACTGCATACATGTGGTCGGTGGCACACGGCCTTGCAACGCTGCTTCTCGATGGTCCACTTGAAAAGAAGCTCGGTGGAATTGCTGACGTGAATACTCTCGTGACGCAAGTCGCTCAGCTTGCCTCTGCATCAATTCATGCATGATCTGTTCAACAAACCAGGAATGCGGATGCCTACAATAAGAACATGAATTTAATTCGTAAATCCATCGTCGTAATTGCAATTGTTGGTTTAGTCGCGTCGTGCGGCGAGACGACCGAAGATGGCGTTCCTTCGGTTGGATGCGAGCTGGGTGCCCCTGTTGACGGAGTGCTCACTATTGCTACAACAGTCGCTCCAATCACCAGCATCGTGGCAAATATTGCTGGCGGAACAAACACCGTCATCTCGGGCATTGTTCCTGAAGGAACCAACTCGCACACGTTTGAGCCAAAGCCAAGTGATGCAAGAACATTAGAGACAGCAGACATCGTCTTTATCAATGGTCTCGTACTTGAAGAACCAACCAAAGATTTGGCACTTGCCAATCTCAAGGACGGTGCAAACATTTGTGAACTTGGCACCGAAATCTTGCCGGAGTCCGACTATATATATGACTTCTCTTTTCCGAAAGAAGGCGGCAAGCCAAACCCGCACTTGTGGACGAACCCACCGATGGCAAAGCAATATGCACAAGTTGTACATGACGTGTTGGTGCGACGTGATCCGGCTAATGCCACAACATATGACACCAACTTGGCTGCGTTCGTCGCAAAGGTCGATGCACTTGATGCAGCAATGGTGACAGCGACTGCCACAGTTCCCGAATCACAGCGAAAACTGCTCACATATCACGATGCTTATGCGTACTTTGCAGTGCATTACGGATACACCGTGATTGGCGCAATTCAGCCGTCGTCATTCGACGAACCGACTCCGAAAGAAATTGCGAATCTGATCACTCAAGTACGCGAATCCGGCGTAAAGGCCGTGTTTGGTAGTGAGGTATTTCCTTCGCCGATCATGGAGCAAATTGGTGCCGAAACAGGCGTGCGATATGTGGATGTGCTCCGCGATGACGACCTCATTGGCGAGCCAGGCGATGCAGAGCATTCCTGGCTCGGACTGATGCGATTTAACTATGTGACCATGGTGGAAGCCCTTGGAGGTGACGCATCTGCACTGAAAACTTTAGATGTAAGTGATGTAGCAAAGGACACTGCTGTCTACCCTCAATAGGGTCGCCATGAACAACATTCCCCTGATTGACTGCGAGCATGTCTCGTGCACATACGGCAATGCGCCGGTAGTTGATGATGTTTATCTGCAAATCAATCGCGGAGAATTCGTTGGCATCGTCGGACCATCTGGTTCTGGCAAAACAACGCTGCTCAATGCAATCATGGGCTCGCATCCAGTTGCGCATGGCTCGATCACGCTGCAGCCACACCTAACAATTGGCTACGTACCGCAAGTTGAGACTGTTGACTGGTACTTCCCCGTCACGGTCGAAGAAGTAATCGCAATGACTCGCACAAAAACTAGTTGGTGGCCACGCATCACCACTAGCGAACGTTCAGCCATTCGCGATGTGCTCGGCCAACTCGGCATTGCTGATGTTGCTCACCGACATATTCGCGAGCTCTCAGGCGGTCAGCAACAGCGAGTCTTTTTGGCACGCGCAATGTTTAGCCAGCCAGACATATTGATTATGGACGAGCCAACATCGGGTGTCGATGTGCGCACACGCCACGAGATTTTGCACTTGCTTGCCGACCTGCACGAAAAAGGTTTGACGATTTTGCTCACCACCCATGATCTCAATGGTTTGGCTGCCCACTTGCCACGTTTGGTGTGCTTCAACAAAAAAGTTATTGCCGACGGCAACCCACGCCAAGTACTTACTCCACAAGTTCTTGAACAAACATATGGCGCACCGATGGACGTGCTCGAGCACGGTGGCATGCCGCTCGTAGTTGATCATGGTCGCCTTGCCATGCGAGGTGAAGGCAAATGACTTTTGCAATAGACCTGATGGAACCGTACGGCTTTCAGTTTTTTAGGCAAGGACTTGTAGTCGCCACCATCGCTGGCGCACTGTGTGGACTTCTTGGTGTGTTTGTGGTGTTGCGCGGCATGAGTTACATCGGCCACGGACTCTCGCATGCCGTATTCGGTGGAGCTGCAGCTAGTGCTGTGTTGCGCATCAACTTTTTTCTCGGCGCTGGCGTGTGGGGCATCATTTCGGGTCTACTCATCGCTCGCGTTGCAAGACGACGCGTGCTCGGTGCCGACGCAGCAATCGGTGTTGTCACAACAGCATCATTCGCACTCGGCTTGGCATTGATGAACCGCTACGGCCAGGCCGGCAAGAGCATCGAAGCCGTGTTGTTTGGCAGCGTGCTCGGCGTGCAGATGGTGGATATTTATGCAGTTTCAGGCGTTGCCCTACTTGGATTAGCTGTTGTAGTGCTTGGCTATCGCAAGTTGTTGTTTTCCACATTTGACCGCGACGTTGCACAAGTAAGCGGAGTCAATGTTTCTGCCGTTGAAGCAGGATTACTCGCCATGTTGTCGCTGACCATCTTGGTCACGATGCGTGTCATCGGCACATTGCTGATTTCGGCACTGTTGGTTATTCCTGCGGCATCGGCACGCATGACCACCAACAGTTTTGCTCGCATGTTGTGGGTCTCGCCGATCATTGGTGCTTCAACTTGTTTCGTTGGAATGAACCTCAGTTACTTTCTTGACACTTCTGCGAGCGCAACAATCATTTTGCTCGACGCATTGGTGTTCGTCGTTGTCTACGCGATTGCAGGCACGCGCAACCGTATGAAGATGGCCTCACTCGGCCACATCTAGCAATCAGTTTGCTTCAGGGTTAAACACAGCAAATCCAAGTTCGCTCGCAGCGTTACACAGTTGTACATCGGAACTTCCGAATAGATCAGCGCTCACCGCCATAGCTGATGCCAAATGGATTGCATCGAGCGATCGAAGCCTTGTGGACTCAGCGATCTCACAGGCAGACTCTGCAACCTGCTCCGAAATCTCAACAACAGTCAAGCGGGCCCACAGATCGTCAAATGTTTGTGCAATAATTTTGCTCTTCTGTGATGTGATGCGTCCGTCCATTTTTCCACGAGCGAGTGTTGCTCGTGCTTCAATGCGTAGTAGCCGTGAAGAAATCAATACTGGATCACTATCCCACAGCATTTGAGCTTGCGAGGTTCCCTCCTCATCAAACAGAAGCTTGAGGAAAAGCGACGAATCGATATAGGTGATCACTCGCTTCGCATTTCAATGAGAAGCTCGCTTATTGATCCATCAATTTTTATCGGCTTGGGTCGTGGGCGGGTTGCATCAAGTGGGGGCTGTACAAGTCCCGCATCTATGAGCAGTTGCAATTGTTGATGCGAAGCATCGAGCGAAACGAGTTTGACCACAGGTTTGCCGTGCTCAGTCACAATGACCTCTGAACCGCGCTGCACCAAGTCGATGTAATGACTGAGTTTGCTTTTGAGTTCGCGAACACCAACTTCTACTCGTTGATTTCTGACGCTTTTTGCCATAACTGAATTGTAGGCACATTCTGGACCTATTTGTAACTACATTTATTGCCATACCTGCATGTGTGCGGCAAAGGTCTAGTTGCGAAAGCCCCATTCGGCGCCCTGAGGTGTGTCTCGTACTTCCACGCTGATCTCAGCCAGTCGGTCACGAATCATGTCTGACAAATCAAATCGCTTGTCGGCTCTCACTTGCAATCGCAAATCGAGCAACACCTGCACAAAGGGCCCAACAACTTCACGTGGGTCACGCAAGCCACCAGTTGCTGCGCCAGCAAGTCGAGTGATCATGCTGCGCAACACCGACCTGGCGTGGGAAGCATCGTCGCTTTGCAACGTGTCAATCGACCAACCAGCAATGGCGTCATCCAAATCGAGCGCAGCACGCGCTGCAGCATCAGCATCGCCTGCAGTGATTGCTTGAGTAAAAGCATCATTGAGTCGATCGGTTGCTTGACGCAAATTGCTGTCGAATGTGTCAACGGGTTTTGCAGCGGTATCGGTCGTTGTGTCATTGCTAGGCACAACAGAATGCGCACCAGTTTTGCTAGCTGCAGACGGATTACGCAAGCGATCAATAGGCATCACTTCGCCACTTGCAATCTCGGTTGACACACCCTTGACGCGAATAGTGAGCACACCCTTGCCCACCACAGTTGCGGTCTGCGCATCAATATCGATCACCACGCCTGTGTGTTCATCAACACCCAATACATAGACATCATCTGGGAGCTCGCGCTCAAGAATTGCGAGGCGACGTTCGCCCATGTAACAAAAACGTGTGTCGTGGTGACCACCTTCGGCATTGTTGTAGTGCGGAATCAATGCGGCGTTAATTCCAATCTCGCCAAGAATATTGAGGCCTTCAAGCCAGCGTGGCTCTTCACCAACTTTGTAGATCTCGTAGACCGGCAACGTAAAGCGACCAAGCGTCAGTGCAGCAGCAGATGCAAAAGTGACAATGCCACCATCACGAAGTTTTTTGGTGAGCAAACCTGCAAGCGGAGTACCCGCCCATTGACGCAACGCATACGTTGGCGAGCCTGGCCCAGCAAAAACATATTGTGCATCAGAGACCAATTGAAGACCACGCTCAACTGCAAGCGCATCGGCACCTATCACCTGAGTAAGCCCTGCAACGTCGAGTGCGATATTGATACTGGTCTTGAAATACTCAACAGCTTTTGTCGCAAGTTCTGGTGCATTTTCTTGAAATCCATATGGAGTGTCGAGCAATGTGGCTCGCGCAGGCTTAGGCAACTTTGCTGCAAGCATGCGGTGGGTCGTGACCATGGTTGGCGCTGTCTCGCCAGAGCCCATGATGGTCAAGATGCGAGGAAGTGTCATGAAAAGAATCCGTCTGTTATTGCTGCGTGCACAACTTGGGCAAAACGCGAAGGGTGTTGGGCATGCAGATCATGGTCGGCTGGGCTAAACCATTCAACCCGCACATTCGGCACTAACTGCACAGCGTGCTCAATGGCACTTCGTTTCGTTGCAGCAAATACCCCACTTGGCCCCTCGGCTGGCACAAACAATACGGGCACTTTGATGTCGCTATAGAGATGAGTCGGCTTGTGCTCCCACAATCCGCGCAACACCAACATGTGGCGCTCAAGAGTGAGCCATGGCTTTATCGTGCCGTCGGGCAGATGTTCCATATTTGCCATCGCACCATCGATGCCAGTCTGCGGCCAATCGGCATGTGCTGATTGCATGTATGCGCGCATTTGTTTAGCTGGTGTGCCAATCAAATTTGGTGGACGCAATGCAACAGCGCACGAATCCCAATCAGCAAAATTGTTTTGCAATTCCAAGAACCCACCGTCAACTGGCACCACTCCGCTCACAATGTGCGGATACTTATGTGCAAGTTCAATAACGACGTTTCCGCCCCACGATTGCCCGCACACCACTGGCATCGCATAACCACGAGGGGCGATTGCGGTCAACAACCCCGCCAAATCCTCTGTCACCGAACTCATGTCGTACCCATCTTCGGGTTTGTCGCTCAAGCCGTGGCCGCGCAGATCAATTGCGATGACAGGATGCCCAAGTTGCACGAGTGCAAGTGCGGCGCCTTCCCACAACATGGCGTTAGATGCGAGACCGTGCACCAACACAATTGGCTTAGCCGAATGAGTTGCGGGGTCTCCCCATCTCACCGCCCTTAAACGCACTCCCGTGCCAGTTGCAATAAGTTCACTCATAGGCAATCCGTCATTCACAACATTCACACTACGCTTCAACATTGATGTCACTCAATGTCCTGCTCATCACCCTGGATCAATTTCGCGCAGACTGTCTTTCGATTGCTGGCCATCCCCTTGTAAAAACACCAAACCTTGATCGGCTTGCACAACAGGGCGTACGACTCACCAAGCATTACAGCCAATGCGCGCCATGCTCGCCTGGCCGCGCCAGTTTGTACACGGGCATGTATCAGATGAACCACCGTGTAGTTGCCAACGGCACCCCACTTGACAGAAGTTTTGACAACGTAGCACTGCTCGCACAACGCGCCGGATATGCGCCCGTACTTTTTGGATACACCGATCAAGCAATTGATCCGCGCGACGCAACAGGCCCCGACGACTGGCGACTCAACTCGTATGAAGGTGTGTTGCCTGGGTTCGACTGCAAACTCTTTATTCCCGAACCACATGATTTGTGGATTGAGCACTTGCGAGCAAATGGTTTTGATGTTCCGATTAATGCTCAACAGGTTTTAAAGACCGAACCAGAGCGCCCTGCCGAGTTTGGCATCTCTGCATTTCTCACCGACCATTTACTCACATGGCTTGACCAACAAAATGGTCCTTGGTTTGCTCACGCCAGCTACTTGCGACCACACCCGCCTTACGCTGCTGCTGGCAAGTGGTCGACTGCATACGACCCAGCTGATGTTGAGTTGCCAATTCCACACGGTGACGATCTGCATCCTTCGCACCAAATGTTTTTGCAACTCCCCGATGCGACTGCGCCACTTGACGAAGCGGACAAGCGACACATGCGTGCGCAGTATTACGGAATGATCAGTGATGTTGATGAACAACTTGGTCGCGTGTGGGACAAACTTGCCGAGTTGGGCATGTGGGAAAACACCATGATCATCATCACGGCCGATCACGGTGAGCAGCTTGGCGATCATGGGCTTAAAGAAAAGCTCGGTTTCTTCCCGCAGAGTTATCACATTCTTGGACTCGTTCGCGACCCACGCAATACAAAACAACATGGAACTGTCGTTGACAAGTTCACAGAAAACATTGACATCTTTCCGACAATTGCCGATGCACTTGGCCAACCTGTTCCATTGCAATGCGACGGACTACCGCTCACACCATTTCTTACTGGTGCAACGCCGGCAATCTGGCGCGACGCAGCAACATACGAATACGACTGGCGATCAGTGTTTATTCGCATGGGCGCGCGCGATTGGCCGTGGGATCAGCGACTCGAGCAACAACATCTCGCCACTCGTTGCTATGACGATCGCGCATACGTGCAATTTGGCAACGGTTCGTCGTTGTCGTTCGACCTTGCAGCCGACAAGACCTGGCGCACATACATCAATGACCCTGCGACAACACTGGCGATGGCCCAAGACATGTTGGTCTGGAGATCGCGTCATACAAACCGAACTTTGTCAGGAATGCTGATCGAACAAGGCGGCATTGGTGAGTGGCCCACCGATGTCTCGTGGCGCGCATAAACAAACACAGATCCTCTAGTGAACAATGCCACGGGTTTGTGGCCCATCAGAATATGCGTGCCTGACTAACATTTAATTTGTTCATACGTAAGCCCAGCTTGCATTACCCCCCCGAAAGAATCCCCCCACATGTTGATTCGTCTTGCTCGTTTTTCCGTACGTCGCCGTCGACTGATGATCGGATTTTGGTTGCTGCTCGTCATTGCTCTTGGAGCAATCTCAAATTCGGTTGGACCAAACTTCGCAACGCAGTTTGAGCTTCCAAAAAGCGAATCCAATGATGTGCGCGAACTCCTCACAGCAAATAGCCCTGATCTTGCTGGTTTCAGTGGGCAAATTGTGTTCACTTCGCCCAACGGAGTCACAACCGATGAAATCAAATCATCCATGACTGAATTGTTCACCCAAGTTGCCCAAATTCCAGGAGTTGCTGTATCAAGCCCCTTCGACACCCCAGGCAAGATCAACCCAGCAGGCACAACGGCATTTGCCGCTATTGACGTCACACTGCGTTCGCAAAATGAATTGATCTCACTTGGTTCTGAAATCCAAGAAATTGGGAAGAAGTTCAGCCTTGACGGTGTTCAGATTGAATACGGCGGTGAAATCTTTGCTGTGTTTGAGTTGCCAGCCAGCGAACTATACGGATTACTTGCAGCAATAATCATTTTGGTTCTTGCATTTGGTTCGGTGCTCGCGATGGGTTTGCCTATTGGCACGGCGTTGATTGGTCTCGGTGCTGGCACATCACTTGTCACCATTTTTAGTCACGTTGTTGGAATGCCCGACTTCACCACATCACTCGTTGCGATGATCGGACTAGGAGTTGGCATCGACTACGCATTATTTATCGTGACTCGTTATCGCGAAGGACTCGAGAACGGCCTCAGCGTCGAAGATGCGGTCGTTGACGCAGTTGATACTTCTGGTCGTGCTGTGATTTTCGCTGGCATCACCGTGATCATTTCACTACTTGGACTGTTTTTGATGGGTCTTGCATTTGCTCGTGGCTTAGCAATTGGCGCAGTAGTCGGTGTGCTCTTGATGATTATTGCGTCAATCACACTTCTTCCAGCCCTACTCGCAGTGGTCAAACATCGAGTCAACGTCACAACTCGTGCCGCACTTGTTGCCCTCGTTGCTTTCGTGTTGATCTCTTTAATAGCAGTAATCAATCACTCGATAATGATTTTCTTGGTGGGTCTTGCCGTCACTGTTGGCGTCACACTCATCAGCTTGGCGATCAAGCCGTTGCGCACTCCAATCAAACATCGCTTGAAAAAAGCCAAGGAACTCACATTTTGGTATCGCTGGAGTCGTTTCATTCAGCGTCGTCCTTGGTCTGCTGCGCTCAGTGCAACCGCAATTCTGCTCGTTTTGGCAGCCCCGCTTGCATCTATTCGCCTCGGCTTTGGCGATAACGGCAACGCGCCGACAACTACGACTGTGCGCAAGGCATTCGACATGCTCGCAGACGGTTTTGGCCCAGGATTTAATGGCCCGCTCTACATCACCGTGCAGGGTGATACCGCAGCAAACCCTGATGCACTTGCCGCGTTTGTAGGCACTCTGCAATCAACAGAAGGAATTGCATTTGCTCAAAGCACACCGGCTTCCGCCGATGGATCACTCTCGCTAGTTATTGCATACCCAACCACTGCCCCGCAAGACGCAGCAACCTACGAACTTGTCAAGTTCTTGCGCAGTGATGTCATCCCACCAACTGGTGTTGATGCAAAAGTCGGTGGCTTCACCGCGTCTGGCGCAGATTTTGCTACAGCGATTGGTTCGCGCATGCCGTATCTATTTATCGGTGTGCTCTCACTTTCTTTTTTATTGTTGATGGCCGTGTTTCGCAGTTTGCTCGTGCCACTCAAAGCAGTAATCATGAACTTGTTGTCAATAGGCGCGGCTTATGGCGTACTCGTTGCCGTCTTTCAATGGGGATGGGGCATTTCGCTCATCGGCGTTGGCAAGGCAGGGCCAATTGAGTCGTGGGCCCCGATGATGTTGTTCGCAATCGTTTTTGGTTTGTCAATGGACTATGAAGTGTTTTTACTCTCGCGAGTCAAAGAAGAATACGACCGCACGGGCGACAATGCTTCAGCAGTTGCCGATGGACTTGCTGCGACTGCTCGAGTAATTACTGCCGCTGCGTTGATCATGGTGTTTGTGTTCGGTTCGTTCGTGCTCGGCTACGACCGACAACTGAAACTTTTCGGCCTTGGTCTGTCGGTTGCAGTCTTCATTGACGCAACAATCGTGCGCATGGTGTTGGTGCCAGCAACAATGGAACTTTTAGGTGATCGCAACTGGTGGATCCCAGCGTGGTTGAATCGTCTACTGCCAAAAATTGACGTTGAAGGTCACCACTCTTTAGAAACTCACTAAACACTTGCGCGGGCCGTGCACTTGGCCACCCGCCCACGTCACATCGTCTTTGTCGACAAGATCAC
>JBIKID010000122.1:0-3099 GCA_044361815.1 Ilumatobacteraceae bacterium
AAGCCTTTGAGTGCTGAAATCTTGGCGACGGTCTTTGCCTTCACCTTGACTGCTTCACCTGTGGCCGGGTTACGCGCCATGCGGGCTGGTCGGTTGATCTTTGCAAATTTTGCAAAGCCCGAAATGTTGACAACTTCACCCTTTGCCACTGTGGCGAGGATGACGTCGATTGTTCCTTCAACGAGAAGAGTTGCCGTCTTCTTGTCTACGTCTGTATGGGTTGCTACTGCTTGGATGAGGTCACGTTTTTTCATAGACCCCAAATTTATTGCATGGGGAACGTCAAAAGTGGGATATCTACAGGGTTATTTGACACCCCGAGGAATTCATCCTTCAAGGTAATCTTCGAGCATGATTGACGCCGTTTTGATCGCCAACTTGGTTGCCTCCTGTGTCATGACTGGCGTGATCTGGTTTGTTCAGCACGTCCATTACCCCCTGCTTGCCCAAGTGGAAATGGGGCAGGCAGTCGCTGTCGCCGAAGAACATCAGCGCCGCACTGGACATGTCGTGGCGTTGCCGATGGCGGTCGAGGGCCTGACAACACTGGCGTTGCTGGCTCAACAGCCCGTAGGGGTCAGTTGGTTTTTGCCTTGGGTCGGGGCCGTTTTGTTGGCTGTCGCGCTTGGCTGCACGGTGTTCTTGTCGGTGCCTTTGCACGCAAAGATGGCAACAAATCCTGACGCGCTAGTGGGGGCAAAGTTGGTCGCAACCAATTGGCCCCGCACTATTGCTTGGTCACTTCGTGCAGTGGTGTGTGTAGTGATGGCTGCACAGATGGTGAATGGTCTATGACTTTTGTTGAGCGCACAGGACCCTTCGCCCAAGACTGTCCGAGTCCGGTCAAGCGAGCAGTGATGAAGCAAGGTTGGTATGACCTTGCCTACATCCATTTTCGCTACGACCCCCAAGAAGTGCAGCGGCTACTTCCACCGGGATTATCAGTGGATGTTTTTGATGGATCCGCGTGGGTGGGACTAATTCCGTTTTCGATGCGCGGCATTGGCATTCCACATCTTCCATCTGTCCCGTATCTCGGATCGTTTCCTGAAGTCAATGTGCGCACCTATGTCATTCGAGACGGCATTCCAGGTGTGTGGTTTTGTTCGCTTGATATCAATCGAATAATTCCAACTGTGGTGGCACGCACCACATATCAGTTGCCATATTGCTTTGGTAAAGCCAAGAATCAGCTTGTTGGAAATGAGTTGATTTCTTCGGTTGATCGCCGTTGGCCACGAGGCGAAGCGCACACTCGAATTCATTTGTCGATCGGTTCAGAGATCACTGATCCTTCACCGCTCGAAATATTTCTCAGTGCTCGTTGGGGTTTGTATTCATTTACCCGTTCCCAACAAATCCGTTATGCGCCAATTTCGCATCCACGATGGAAGTTGCAGCGTGCCGAAATCATTTCTCTTGACGACACGCTGATTGAAGCAGCCGGATTTACCAAGCCAGTTGGAACTCCACACGTGATGTTTGCACCAGGTGTTCCGGTGCGTGTTGGACTACCAAAAACTCTGTAGTCGTAGCGTTGCTTACGAGCGAAGGCGCTCGTTCTTCGGGTCAAAGAGTGGCTCTGCACCAACGGTGACAGGAACACGATTGCCAAAGATCTCGATCTCGAGTTTGGTTCCCGCAGCTTCAAACTGTGGGAACACGTAACCAAGTGCGATGCTCTTATTCAACGTAAAGCTCCAGCCACCAGATGTTGCGATACCGATGCGCTTGTCACCACTGAAAATGCTTGCGCAAAACGGTGCATCAGCATTGCCGGCATCATCCAAAATCATCGGAACAAAGCGGTAAGGCGAGCCCTTCGCTTTTTCGGCAACGAGCGCTGCTTTGCCAACGAACTCTTTGTTCATGTCAACAAAGCGGTCGAGTGATGCATCAAATGGCGAGAAGCCAATTTCCAAATCACCCTTCCATCCGCGGTAGCACTTGTCGAGACGAAGGCTGTCTACTGCATAGATGCCCATGTCACGAATTCCGTGCGGTTCGCCGGCTGCCCACATTGCTTTGTACAACGCAACCATTTGGTCGTTTGAGGCGTGCAATTCCCAGCCCAATTCGCCAACGTAGTTGACGCGCAGTGCAAGCACTGTGCCAACTGCAGTGTCAATGAGTTGATGCGAGAGCCATGGGAAGTCGCTGTTTTCGAGCGATGTTGTGGTTACTTTTGACAACACTTCGCGCGACTTTGGACCGACCAAGATGAGCGAGCCGTAGTTTGCAGTCACGTTTTTGATTGTGACCGAGCCATCAGTTGGCAACGACATCTCGAGCAAGTCGAGGTCATGCCATTCCGAGCTTGCGGCACCAACAAGATAAAACTTGTCTTCTGCCAAGCGCGCAATGGTGAGCTCACTGAGCAACTTGCCATCTGGCAACAATGCGTAACTCAGGCTCAAGCGGCCAACCTTTGGCAACTTGGTGCAGATGATGTTGTCGAGGAAGGCAAATGCGCCTGGGCCCGAAACTTCAATCTTGGTGAAGCCTGGCAAGTCGAGCAGTGCAACGGTGTTGCGGGCTGCTTCACATTCCTCGGCAACCACTTTGCGCCAACCGTTTTTGCGGAAGAACGAAAGAGTGTGGTCGGTGACTTCGCCCTTTGGATCGAAATATGTTGGGCGTTCCCAACCACCGCGTGCGCCGTATGCAGCACCTTTTTCTTTGAGCAAGTCGTACAGCGGTGAAACGTATCCAGGTCGACCTGCTGGTCGCTCCTCAAATGGAAAGCCCATTGCGTATTCGTTCTGGTACACCTCGAGCGCTTTGTCGATTGTGTATTGCGTTGTTGCGTAGTCCTTGTAACGACGTCGATCGATGCCCCAGATATCAAACTCTGGTCGGCCATTGAGCACCCATTCGGCAATTGCTTTTCCGGCACCGCCACCTTGGGCAATACCGAAACTGAATGTGTTGCAATGGAAGAAGTTGCGCAATCCACGCTCTGGACCCATGTATGGGTTGCCGTCTGGTGCGTAGGGGATTGGTCCGTTGACAACGCGCGCGATGCCTGCTTCACCAATGAGTGGAACACGATTACCTGCGTCCAGGATCTGTACTTCAAGACGATCGAGTTCGGCTGGC
>JBIKID010000058.1:0-10253 GCA_044361815.1 Ilumatobacteraceae bacterium
CGAAACCTCAAACCCACGCGAAGAAAAGCCTGCGTAATTTGTTAATGCGTTGCCCAAGTTGCCCGCACCAACGACCACGACTTTCCAATCGCTCAACAATCCCAGTTCGCGTTTGATTTGGTAGACGAGATATGCAACGTCGTACCCAACACCACGTGTGCCGTAACTTCCCAAGTACGACAAGTCTTTGCGCACTTTGGCTGCATTGAGCCCGGCTAATCCTGCAAGTTGATCGCTCGACAACTGCAAGACACCGTCTGTTATTGATTTGTTCAGAATCTGCAAGTACACCGGCAAACGCGTGACTGCCGCGTCTGGAATACGTCGACGAAGTGCCTCAGGCCGTGATGGGGGTTTCACAAGATCTGTCACTCTGTAAAGGGTAGGCGTTCGTGCATGAATTCACGAAGTCCTTGATCACGTTCAGGGCTAATGCAGGCAAGACATTCGTCACCTTGCAGACAATCAAAAGATCAATTTGCCCAACTAGCCTGCGCCAATGAGTTTTGCCTTCAGCATGACCGAGATCATGGCTGCTCAATCGGTGCACAACGAGTTGAACTCGGCATTGGCAGGTGCTGCGACCCTCATTGCCTGCGCATTTACTCTGAGCACGTTTGACCGCTGGTTGCGCCGGCGTCAGCCACACGAATTGGCCTGGACTATTGCAATGGCGCTCTTCGCTCTTGGATCAGGTGCGCTGTGGTGGGCCGAAAGCTCTGGCTGGAACTTGATGGCGTTTCGTATTTTTTTCTTAGCCGGCGCCGTACTTAATGTGGCGTGGCTTGCACTCGGAACTATGTACTTGCTGATTGGCCTTCGTGCAGGAAACATTGCTCGCAACTGGCTTGTGTGGTTGTCGGGTTTTGCAACTGGCGTGGTGCTCATCGCACCAACAAAATCACAAGTTGTTTCCACTGAGTTTCCTGCTGGTCGAGAAATTTTTGGTGCAGCGCCGCGAATTCTTGCGGCTGTCGGTTCGGGTGTTCCCGCAATGTTCATCATTGTTGGCGCACTGTGGTCGGCTTGGCGTGTAGTCAAGAAACAAAACCCTGCAGCATCAAAAAGTATTACCCGCACGGTCACTTCGCCGAAGCGACTTGCGGGAGGCAACGTGCTGATCGCGGTTGGCACACTCGTGTTGTCAGCAAGTGGCACTCTGGCTGGCCGACTCGGTCAAGACCGTGCGTTTGCAATTACGTTGCTCTGCGGAGTTTCAATTTTGTTTAGTGGATTCTTGGTCGCGGGCAACTCAACGCTTACCGCATCATCAACGACAAAACACCTGCACCCAAAATTACTGCGAGCAGCAAACCAATAACAAGTGTTGTGGCGGGTCTCATGATCCGATGTTACGCCTAGCGCGAGAACGACAACTCATTTTTTAGTGCCTAAGCGCACCGACGTTGCTACTCCGGCACCAGCGCTGGGATCTTGAGCAATCACCACCATGTCAGTAGGCCCAAGTTGCAGTTCGGCTGCTGCCGAACCGCGATCAACACACAACGCGAGCATGCCATATGAATCGACAACAAGACCAATACCGCCACCGATGTCTGCAAAGTTGCGCACAACTGGCATTGAGCGCACAATCTGAGTAGTTGGATCTGATGCGCCGATAATGACTCGTAGCGGTGAACCCCACTTGTCGATATCTTCAGGCCCAATATTCAATTGGCAGTTTCCAAATCGATCCACCCAAGTCACTTCGCTCAACATCTGCCCGCCCTCTTCACGTGGCAAAGGAACGACGCCTGGCAAGAGCAAACTTGGGTCGATCTCATCGCCCAAATCGGTGAGCGCAACGCCGTTGCAAAGATGCGCTGCAGCAGGCGCAAAGATATCGCGACCCGCAAATGTGTCGCCTGGCGAAGCCAATTGATAGGCGGGATTGTTTAGCACCACGGCCTGATCTGGGCCGCCTGCAAGCGCAACCGCTCCTGGCAAAAGACCATTGTCGGGGCCAATAAACACACCCTTGCCACCACCAACCGAGATTGCAATTGCACGCCGCGATCCGCCAACGCCTGGATCAACAACTGCCAATACAACACCTGTCGGCACGTAAGGAACACAGCGCGCAAGTGCGAGTGAACCGGCGCGCACATCAAACGGAGTTACATCGTGCACAAGATCAATCACATTGACGTGTGGAGCGATGTCGGCGATCACTGCTTTTACAACACCAACAAATTCATCTTGTGTTCCGTAGTCGGAGAGAAACGAAACGTGTGAAAATTTATTCATCGCACAACACTCACGCGCTGAAAAATGTCGCACACAAAAAACATGCGAAGCAAAACGTCCCGAGAAACACGAATGGACCGGTGCCAACCCCCCGACGGCACCGGTCCAAACGGCGCGCTCTTGCGAGCGCGACTTCCAGTTGGGGGGTAAACCCCTGCTGGAAACTGTGACCTAGGACATACCCTACGCACATTGTTGGAAAGTTCAAGCATTTTTGACCGTGAATTTTCACGAACCCATTTCACGACTTCGCGACATCGCAGCCTGCACTGTTGCCTCGATTGCATCGCGGATACCAGCCTGCTCTAGGGCCTGTATTGCAGCGGCCGTAACACCATTTGGTGATGTCACATTTGCACGTAACTGCGCAGGAGTCTCGGCTGACTGTTGCAACAATTTTGCCGAACCCACGAGTAACTGCCGCACCAAAGCGTTCGCGATTTCGGGTGACAAGCCGGCCCCAACCGCCGATGACATAAGTGCCTCGGCAACCAAGAATATGTAGGCCGGTCCCGATCCAGAAATTGCGGTTACCGCATCCAATAGTTTTTCGTCAACTCGCACCACCGTGCCAACACTGCCCAACACCGACTCAGCCCATGCCATGTCGGCTTCTACGCACTGAGAAGAACCACTAATTGCTGCAGCACCTTCGCCGACAAGTGCTGGAGTGTTTGGCATTGCTCGTACAACTGCGGCGGTTGTACCTGCGGCAGCCTGCAATGTGGTCAAACCAATTCCTGCGGCAATTGACAAAACACGTGTTGCGCCTGCTTGCACAAGTGCAGCGCATGTTTCGGCTGCTGCAGGTGGCTTGACTGCAATCACGCCAGCGGTGCACGCAACAAATTTTTCTGAAGCGATAATTCCTGGGTACATCGAAATCAATTGTGCGCGTCTCTCGCTCGATGTTTCAACAACCGTGATGAGTGATGCAGGCCAACCAGCTTTCAACAACCCTGCAACGAGAGCGGCGCCCATATTGCCTCCACCGACAAATGTGATGGGAGTAAAGGCCGTTGAATTCATTGTGGTCAGGCTAGCGAGATGCGTCCGAGCCACTCAACCGACTTCCCCGACCGTTAAGGGCTCGGACGCAACCTCTATGTGTGCGGTCAGTTGCCGAATTGGCTGTTAAAACGACTTGCAAATCCGATCTGCAAAAAGCCTTTGAAATACTGCTCTACGGTCGAATAGAGAGTGCCAATTGCTCTATCCAGTTCTTTCTCAGTGAGCGATCCAATAGGCATCTCACCGCGCAAAAACACAGCGTCTTCTGCTCCGATCGAAAAATGAGCTCCAACGAGTTTTTCGTTGCGTCGCAGCAACGACTCGTATAACGCTTCGGCATTCTCTTCGGGGGCCGGCATCACATACGTCTCGTAACGCAAGGTTCGTTGACCCAATGTCAACCACACCGTTGTAAATTCCTTTTCTTCACCCTGCATGCGCACATACCAACGGATATCGCCATCAGTGCTGCGGTCGACGGCAAGAATCGCAGGATTGTGAGCCTGAAGATGTGCCAACCACTCGTCTATTTGCTGTTCGATTCGAGCAAGTGCCTGATCGTCAAACAGATCGCTCACTACTTGCAAGCCACCAATTCACGCTCGAGCAATTGCGAATACACATTGCGCACTGTGTGCGCGGCTGACTTCCACGAATACGCTTTTGCGCGCTCGGCTGCTGCTGTGCCCATTGCTAACGAGAGCAACGAATCATCAAGCAGGCGTGCAGTGAACTTGGCAAAGTCGTCAACATTGCGGCCGGGCACTAAAAAGCCGGTGCGACCATGATCGATCAGGCTGAGCAACCCGCCCACGCCAGTTGCGACAACAGGAATTCCGCATGCACCAGCTTCAAGCGCAACCAACCCAAAACTCTCACTGCGCGATGGCACCAACACAACATCAGCAGCACGATAAAAAGTAGACAACAGATGGTGGGGCTGTGGATCAAAGAAATGCACTCGCCCTTCCAATTTGTTTTCGGCGATGATGCGTTGCACACGTTCGAGTTCTGCTGCACCCTTCGCTCCGCTTGCGCCACCAACTACAACGAGTTGTGCATCGTTGCGACCGAGTTGCGCAAGTGTTTGAACCGCAACATCGAGACCTTTCAGTGGCTGAATGCGACCAACAAACAACAAAGTTGGTCCACTCCCAAGTCCGAGTGCATGTCGCGCACCGCGGCGATCCCCCGGAGAGAAGAATGCGCGCTCCACACCTGGTGCAACAACTTCAATAGTTCCTGGAGCGCTGCCATACAGCGACTCAAACTGTGATCGTTCTTCAGGACAACTCACACAAATGGCATCGGCACAGCCAATGATTTCTAGTTCTGATTTTTCACGAACTGGAGACTCAATGTCGCCCCCGAGTCCTTTGACGCGAGCAAAAGTATGGAATGTGGTGACGAGAGGCAAATTCAATTCGTGCTTCAAGCGGTGCCCAGCCATGCCAGAAAGCCAATAATTGGCGTGTACCAAGTCTGCGCCACCATTTCGTTGCAGATGCCAGGCAACCGAATCCGTAAATTCGTCAACCACGCCGAGCATTTCCTCTTTTGGCAAATCAACATCGCCAGCACGCACGTGCACGACGCGATGATTTGGTTCGACCTCGACAACTTCGGGCAACCCAGATTTCCATGCACGTGTATATGTAATGCAATCAACTCCGCTGCTAGCCAATGCGGAAACGAGTTCGCGCACATACACATTCATGCCACCACCATCACCCACGCCCGGTTGGGCGAGCGGCGAGGTGTGCAGAGAGAGCACAGCAACACGTTGCATCACCCTTAAAACCTACCTGCGGGGTGTATTGATTTGTGGAGCGGGACGATGAGCCCGCGAAATCCTGTCTAGAAGTCTTATTACAAACTGGAACCGAGATTGCCAAGTTGAATATTGCTACCGAACATTTTGACGGAAAGCCCCTTACTGCTTAATGAAACTGATTCAACTTTAAGTCCCTTAGGCGGTGTCAGGCTTCTTTGACTTCTGCTTTTAATCTGGTTTTGAAGTTCAGCCGGCAATGAAGAAGCAGGGATTTGATTGCCCAAGAAAGAAACGCTCTGTAGTTCAAAATAGATCTGGCTATTTGAGTACTTCGGAATCAAGAGCGCTGTGGCCAATCCACCTTCCCCAGCAGAAACTTGCAAAGTGTTTCCCACAATTTGTGCGTCATTAAATTCGGACGACTCTGCAATTGTTGATGCAGGAATAGTTGCCGTTACTTCCAAAGAGCCAGCCACGGTAGGTTTTGCTTTGCTGATATTTGATGCAGTTATGTCTAGCGAAGTCTTTGTGCCGTTCTCTTTAAGAGCAAAACTCTTGATGTTTATGTTTACTGATTTAATTGAATCAGACGCGATATTGCTCAGTAGATCAGCGAGTGGAACAGAGGCACTAACGCCCGAAGCTTTGGGCATCTCTCGCTCTACACTCGAAGTGATCTGCGATGAAACGTATTGTTGCGCCCCAAGTGCTCCGCCCAAAAGAACAAATACAGTTGTCGATGTCGCAAATATTCTCTTTTTAATTTTCATGCGCGTAACTTAGCAATGTAAATTTGCCAATTTGCAAATAGTCGGGATTTGAATCCTAAAAATTTGGTAAGAAAAAGTTATCCAACAAGCCGAATTAAATAGTGGTCTTTTGGGGCCAGCCCAAGCACTCACTAGTCGTTCAGAAGCGCATCAACATTTGCGCCACCGCTTTTATAGCGCTGCACGAGCGCCGCGGTGAGAGCGTCAATGGTGTCAAACAATGCACGCCGTTCGCTCGAGCGCAACAATTCAAACTTGGCAAGTTCGTCAATGGCGGTTCGCAAGCTTGTTTCATCCAGCGTGCGAATGGAACCGAAGCCAAGGTCTTCACATAAGTGCTCGAGTTCGAGCACGAGTGGGTGATCGCCAGAGATAATGGTTTCACGTGGTGGACGAGCTGAACCACCACCGTGTTCTTGACCAAACACCCCAGCAAGATTTGTGGCGACATCAAGCAATGGTTCGTTATCAATACGTCGGCGTAATTCATCGCGCGCAATGTCCAGACGTCCCTGTGCGAGCCGGCGCACAAATGAAACTGCATCTTCTTGGTGCTGCATCTCTGCACGCTTGGCGCGCAGCTCATCAAGAGAAAGTTCTTCAAACATGTTTGTCACTTGTCGCCCCCCGACACTGGTGGAAGAATCGCTACTTCGTCAGTGTCCGTAACTGCCGAGGTGCCATCGGCTGACTCGCCATTGACCCATACTCGACATGATTGCAACACCGTTGCAAAGTCTGCCCCAAATCGGGCAACTGCACCCGCCAATACCTGATCAACCGTGTCGCCAGGCATTGTGTCACGAGCAGTTCCAGCCGCTTCACGGGCCGAGGCAAACATTCGCAGTTGAACCACACACTCATCGTATCTTTTACGACTACTCTGCGTCCTTGTGTCTGCAAACGATGTCATCGCCCATCTGCTGGTTATACGCCATGGCCAGTCGGAGTGGAATGTGCAAGAACGCTGGCAGGGACATGCCGATATCGAGTTGACCGAGACCGGCATCAACCAGGCCAGACTTGCAGCCGAACGACTTGGCACTTTTGATTACATTGCATCGAGTCAACTACAGCGTGCGCTGCACACTGCCCAAATCATTGCCGAAACTCACGGGGTTGGTCCAGTGGTTGTAGACGAGCGACTACTCGAATCCGATGTCGGTCCGTGGCAGGGTTTGACTCGCCACCAAATTGAGGCGCAATGGCCTGGATACTTAAATGATCGACGCAAACCAGACGGCTTCGAGTCAGATGAGTCAATTGTTGCCAGGTCAACTGCCGCATTTTGCGACATCGCGGCAACGTGTGTAGCGAGTGCCAGCGAAAGCATGCCAACGGCACTGATCGTCAGTCACAGCGGAGTCATCCGCACATTGCGCCACGCACTCGGCGCGCACAATCCAAAGTTACACAACTTGGGTGGCTGTTGGTTTTTTGTGCATCGCAACAATCGCATTACTGCTGGCGACATTGTTTCCGTGATCGGTGACGTATCAGGCGATATTGCGCCAACTGACTCGTTGTAGAATTACTTCACATGCTTGCTCGAATCTTCAACCGTCTGCTTGACGATTCCTTCGAGCCAGAGATTCGCCGCAATATTTCAATAGTCACGCTCGGTCGGTTGGTCGCAAATGCCTGTTACCGATTTGCTCCACCATTTTTGGCAATAATCGCCAAGGACTTCAATGTCTCGCTCTCCGATATTGGCGTTGCGCTATTTGTTTCCGAGTTATCAGGATTTGCTTCACCATTTGCTGGGCGCGTTGTCGATCGTCTCACCCACCGCAATGCAATGGTGATTGGTCTTGTTGGAACGTTGCTCGGTTGCACCATCGCCGCAGCCGGCCCAAATGTCGTTTGGTTTGCGGTTGGGGTCACCGTGCTTGCACTCACAAAGCAAAGTTTTGATCTTGGGCTTGGCGCATGGATTGCAGATCATGTTCCATACCAACAACGCGGTCGCATCGTTGGCCTGACAGAAACTTCATGGGCGCTTGGGCTGCTCGTTGGTGTGTCGCTCATGGGGCTCATCACTGCAGCAACCAACTGGCGTATTGGATACCTGTTTGGAATCATCTGTCTTGCTTTAGTTACTGCTCCAATTGCCAAGCGCGTTAACTCTGAGCCACGCATTGTCACACCCCATGTTCAAGGTGACAAAACACGCGTGCAAGGACGGGGTTGGCTTGTCGTTGTCACCATGTTTTGCATCATGTCATGTGCACAGAGTTTGTTTGTCACCTTTGGCGCTTGGTTGCAAGATCAATTTGGTTTTGGAGCTGCGCGTCTCGCTGCAGTCGGTTTTGCACTCGGGGCTGTCGAGCTTTTTGCGTCTTTGAAAAGCGCACACCGCACTGACGGTTGGGGCAAAGAACGCTCGATCGCGGGCGGCGCACTTCTTATCGTTCCTGCTGGCATCTTGCTCGCAGTTGGATCGACCAACATCGTTCTTGGTCTCATCGCTGTCGGTGTGTATTACCTCGGATTTGAATTTGCGGTAGTGAGTTTGTTGCCCATTGCAACCCAACTTGTGCCAAATAGCCCTGGTATGGGTTTGGGTTGGGTGCTTGGCGCCGGCACTCTTGGTCGAGCGGTTATCGCCATTGTTGGTACGCGCGCTTACGAAAGATTTGGAGTTGGTGTTCCAGCATTGATCGGCTCTGCTTTCGGCGTCCTTGCCGCTCTCTCAATCCTTACCTACAAAAAATTGGGTGAAACGCACTAACCCCGATATGCGTTAGTGATCGGCAAACGTCGATCTTTGCCAAATGCTTTCAATGTCACTCTCACACCAGGTGGGCCCTGACGTCGTTTGTATTCACTCAAGTCAACAAGCCTGCTGATACGACGCACAAGTGCTTCGTCGTGTCCGAGCGCAATGATCTCTGCAGCAGTTTGGTCTTGCTCTACATACAGTTCAAGAATTGCGTCAAGCACCTCATATGGCGGCAACGATTGATCATCGCGCTGATCAGGGCGTAGTTCGGCAGACGGTGGTTTCGTGATCACGACTTCAGGGATTACTTCGCGCGCATGTTTGCTATTGATATAACGACACAATTCGTACACGCTGGTCTTCAGCAAGTCTTTAATTACGGCGTATCCGCCAACCGAGTCGCCGTACAGAGTGAAATAACCAACTGCGAGTTCGCTCTTATTGCCAGTTGTGAGCACCATCCACCCGAATTTGTTTGACAACGCCATCAGCGTGGTGCCACGCACCCTGCTCTGCAAGTTCTCTTCTGTCAGGTCTTGTGGTCGACCAGCAAAACTCGCGGCGGTCATCTGCAGGTAAGCCTCGAATGCTGGCTCAATCGAAATCGTTTGCATGTCAATTTCCAAATTGTTTGCAAGCGTTGCTGCATCGGTACGCGAACCTTCACTCGAGTAGCGAGATGGCATTGACACACCGTGCACGTGCTCCGCGCCAAGTGCGTCCACTGCAATTGCAGCAACGAGCGCAGAGTCAATGCCGCCAGACAACCCAATCACCACATCGGTAAATCCATTTTTGCGAACGTAGTCGCGTGTGCCCAATACAAGAGCACCATACATCTGCTCAATATCGTTTGTTGTTGCAGCGATAGTGCCCATCAATACAACTTCGCGCGGCGCCACGACCGGCAACAGTTCTTTGATATCTGCGTTCGGTTCTCCAGCCGTGCGTGGCACGACAACATCAACAAACTGGATCTCTTCAACAAATTGTGCAGACTTTGCCAACAATGTCCCACTTGCATCAAACAACATTGATCCGCCATCAAAAACCAATTCGTCTTGGCCACACACCTGATTGACATAGGCGATCACACATTTATTATCGCGCGCACGTTCGCTCACCATCTGTTGGCGCTCGCCGCTCTTGCCACGATGGAATGGCGAGCCATTTATATTGATGTTCAACACTGCACCAGCTCGTGCTTGTGTCGCTACTGGTCCACTTGGATCCCAAATGTCTTCGCAAATTGTTACGCCCATCAGCGCACCGTTGATTCGAAACAACGAAAAATCTTTTCCGGCAGAAAAATATCGCTGCTCATCAAAGACGCTGTAGTTCGGCAGCAACTGTTTGTGATACACGCCTTGCACACGACCATGCGCACAAACTGCAGCGGCGTTAAACAATTCGTCACCAACTCTGTCGACAAATCCGACCACTGCGACGCACGATGTGGTGGTGGCAGCAAAAGCCTCCAGTGCAGCAATGTTGTCTGTCACGAATCCGCTCTTGAGCACCAAGTCCTCTGGCGGATACCCAGTGAGAACGAGTTCGGGAAACGCCAGCACCTCGCAGCCACGCTCGACGGCGTCTATATATACACGTGAAACCCTTGTGGAGTTTGAGGCAATGTCACCTACGACAGGGTTGATCTGTGCCAACCCGATGCGCACAGTTGCGTGAGTGAGGAGCGGTGCAGCCACGGTCTTCAGGCTAGAGGAGCAAT
>JBIKID010000123.1:0-3023 GCA_044361815.1 Ilumatobacteraceae bacterium
ACTGCTGTTGGTGCCGATGCGTATTGCCGCGATGCAGCTGTTGCATCACAGATGGCAAAAGAGTTGGTAACTGCAAAGCGTCAGCGCACAGCCGAGCCTCCTGGCCCTTCGGTCAACTAGTTACAAAGGACTAAGGCTTTTATGTCGGACGACAATCGTCCGCTGATCATCGCCTGCGGGGCGCTCGTATCAGAGCTTCGTGAAGTGCTGAACATCAACGGACTCAATGAGGCTGTTGAAGTGCGTTACCTCCCGGCCAATTTGCACAATCGACCAGAAGGTATCGTGCCAGCGCTTCGCGAGCATCTAGACGGAAGAGGGAAGCGGCCAACGATGGTGGGCTATGCCGACTGCGGTACCGGAGGCGCGCTCGATCGCATGCTCGAGTCGTATCCCGATGTGCAGCGAATACCTGGTGCACATTGCTACGAATTTTTTGCCGGCTCCGAATTATTTGCTCAGTTGCACGACGATCAACCTGGCACGTTTTACCTCACCGACTTTTTGGCCAAGCATTTCACTGCGTTGGTGTGGGAAGGCCTTGGTCTTGATCGACACCCGCAATTGCGCGACACATATTTCTCCAACTACACCCGCGTCGTTCTGTTGTCTCAAACAACTGATCCAAAAGTTGTTGAGTTCGCCCAGGCTGCAGCCGTGCAACTTGGCTTGATGTTCGAGCACCGTCATGTGGGTGTGCAAGGCCTTGCAAAATCAATTCCCGTAACATTTTCAAATCCCAAAAATGTCAAAGTCCCCCTAATCAGCAAAGAGAGCGTGTAACAATGGCAAGAGGCGGAAACTCGGTAGTGGTGATTAAGTGGCGCGATATTCCAGCGCAAGTAAACGCCCAAATGGGAAGAGATCGATATCAGGTTGTGCTCTCGGCCAAGTTTCAGCGTGCGATTGACCGTGCAAAGCGCAAGGCCAATATCTATACGGCAGAGGAAGACATCGCTCAGTGGAGTCGAGATTCGTTGCCTTTGGAAGGAACTCTTGCCGAGGCAGCGCAGAAGGTGGCCGATGAGATCGAAGCGAAGTATTCCCGCCAACACTTAGGCGTGCTGGCGTATGCAGGTGGTTTCGAGAAAGATATCGAGCAACTTACGGTTGCTGCCAAGGATTTGGCTGCTCTCGAAGAGCTTGAAGAAGAAATGAATGAAGACACTCAAGCAGAACAACAATAAGTCTCACAACGAAACGGAAAACAACATGACACATACAATTCTGAGCTCACCAACACGCGAAGTCGTCATTGGTTTTGATCGCCCATTCGTAATGATTGGCGAGCGCATCAACCCAACAGGTCGCAAGTTGCTGGCAGAAGAAATGAAAAACGGTGACTTCAGCCGCGTAGAAGCCGACGCATTGGCACAGGTCTTGGCGGGGGCCCACATGCTCGACGTGAACGCCGGTATTCCACTTGCAGACGAGCCAGCGCTTCTTGCGCGTGCAGTACAACTTGTTCAGTCAGTGACTGATGTTCCGTTGTCAATCGACTCGTCGATTATCGAGGCTCTCGAAGCCGGTCTTGCTGTGTACAAGGGCAAGGCTCTTGTTAACTCGGTTACTGGTGAAGATGAAAACCTCGAGCGCGTGTTGCCACTCGTTAAAAAGTACGGTGCAGCCGTGGTTGCGATCTCCAATGACGAGACCGGTATCAGCATGGACCCAGATGTTCGTTTTGAAGTTGCACGAAAAATTGTCAATCGTGCGGCCGACTACGGCATTCACTACAGCGACATTGTTGTAGACCCGTTGGTTATGCCAATTGGCGCGCTTGGTCAAGCCGGACAGCAGGCATTCACCTTGATTCGTCGTTTGCGCGATGAGCTCAAAGTCAACACAACCTGTGGCGCATCTAACGTGAGTTTCGGTTTGCCAAATCGCCAGGTGATTACAGGAACCTTCCTCTCAATGGCGATGGGTGCTGGTATGACATCAGCGATCATGAGCCCGTTGCACCCAGAAGTAAAAGCAGCTGTGATGGCAGCAGACGTATTGACAGGCAACGATCAAAACTGTGCAAACTGGATCAAAGAAAATCGCGATCCAAATGCACCGACCGGTGGGCGTGGTGACCGTGAGGGTCGTCGTCGTCGCACTGCACAATAACGAAAAGGAATATTTGATTTCATGACGAATCGCGTTGTATTCACTCCGTCGGGTTTGGACGGGGAAGTCGAAACGGGCACAAGCGTGCTCGATGCTGCGCGACGTCTTGGCGTCGACTTGGATTCAGTGTGTGGTGGTCGAGGCATTTGCGGCCGCTGCCAGATCACTCCAAGCATTGGTTCGTTTTCGAAGTGGGGCATTGAAGCAACGGCAAGCGCACTTACAGAGCCGGGTGAATTAGAGATTGATTACCACGGAAATCGACCACTTGTCGCAGGCAACCGCTTGGGCTGTGTGGCCAAAATCTGTGGCGACATGGTCATTGATATTCCGGCAATGAGTCAGGTGCACCGCCAGATTGTGCGAAAAGATCTTGATCTGGGTGCGATCGTAGTTGATCCAACATTTGCTTTGTATTACGTGGCAGTAATGCCACAGCAACTCGGTGATGGTGCGACCGCTTCAACCGAGTTGCGCAATGCAGTTGCAGATCAGCATCACATTGCCAAACCAACTATTGCTACACATGCGTTGAGTCAAGTTAACCGAGCAATTGACAAAGGCGAAGGTGGCGCAACCGTCGCAATTCAGCGTGGCGCGGATGTCTCTGATGCAGGAATGATCACAGCGGCGTGGCCAGGCTTCGTAGGTGCAATGTACGGCATCGCAATCGACATTGGGTCAACGACGGTTGCTGGTCACTTGTGTGATCTCACAACTGGTGAGATCTTGAGCAGCGCAGGGGTGATGAATCCGCAAATTCGTTTTGGCGAAGACTTGATGAGCCGCGTCTCGTACGTGATGATGAACAAAGGCGGAGATGTCGAGCTCACGACGGTTATTCGTGCAGCACTCAATGACCTCGTTCTCGAATTGGCATCTAAAGCTGCAACTACCGTTGACAAAAT
>JBIKID010000124.1:0-3016 GCA_044361815.1 Ilumatobacteraceae bacterium
CACGTTGGTGGCTCAATGATGGGTTGGAATATCGATGGGATTGCAGCGCTACTTGATCAGGTTGATGTGCCGATCCATGTGCAACAACTCGAGGCAGAGTGGGTGATGCGCACAACTGGGGTATCGGCCGATCACCTACATCAGCATCAACCAGGTGATGTAGTGAAGGTTGGTCAGGTTGAAATATGTTTGGTCCACACACCCGGACACACACCAGGAAGTCAGTGTTTTTTGGTCGACAACTGTCTTGTCGCTGGAGATACGTTGTTTCTTGAAGGTTGTGGTCGCACCGATCTTCCTGGATCAAACCCTGAACAAATGTATGACAGTCTCAAAACGCTTGAAGCATTACCTGACCAAACAATTGTATTTCCGGGGCATCGTTACTCTGACCCATCATCGCGATCACTCGATGAGGTTCGATTAACCAACCATGTGTTCAAGCCGAAGACCAAATCAGATTGGTTGCAGTGGTTTAGTTAGCCAAGCAACGCTGAGGCGATACTGCTCAATCCCCCGAGGGTGAGCAAAATCAACACCATGTTTTTAAATGCAACTGCGTCTATGTACTTGCGTAGGACAACCCCAAAATAAACGCCAAGCAGCATTATCGGGGTTGCAATGAGTGCTACATATAACTCGTCCGAATGAATTTGGCCTGTGAGTGCGAATACACAAACACTGAAAACTCCGGTTATTGAAAAAATGAGATTGAGTGTTGCGCGCTGAGAATCTGGCTCAAGTCGCCTGGCCTGCAGAGTAAAAACGATTGGTGGACCATTGGTCGATGTCGCGAGCAGTAAAACTCCGCTGAGCAAACCCATGATCCAGTCGAGCGAAACATGCGCACTCTGCAAATCACGTCCACGAGCAAGCATCCAAACTCCGAAAAGCACCGCTCCGCCCAACAGCACCTTCAGGAGACTTTGATTTGCATACCTAAACAAGGCGTAACCAAACGGCGCGCCCAAGCAGGATGCGACGATGAAGCGATAAGCAATTGGACGATGTTGGTGATTGCGCAACTGCCAGGCTTGTCCAAAATTGCTCACCGTGCCCAGCAATGTTGCAACAATCACTGCCTGCTGTAAGTCGATGAACAACACCATGAGGGGTACGGCAAGCAGTGAAAAGCCAAAACCTGCAACGGATTGAACAACGGAAGTGAACAAAATGATCGCTGCAATGATGAGCAGGTGGTCTTGCAATAAAGTCAAACGATCGCCTCAAGAGCAAGACTGAACACTTCTGTATGTCTATCGACATCTGACTCACTATGAAACGGCGACATCAGAGCCATGTTGTGGAAAGGAGCCAGCAGAACTCCACGATTGAGACAGAACAAGTGTAAAAAGGATTCGAGCATTGGGTCCACTGCCGCGGCCGCTTGAGCGCCATTCACTGGCGGAGTGCAAAACCAATATTCGGCTCGACAGCCAAGTTGCTGCACGTGCCAATCGAGATTCTTTTTGTCACATGCGTTTTGTACGCCTTGAGTCCAACGAGTTGCGAGAGGTATCGTCTTCGCGAAGTCGTTTTCTTGTAGTGCATACGAAAGCGTTGCTTTCATCGCACTCATCGCCAGAGCACTTCCACTCAATGTTCCGCCGACTCCAGAAACGTCAACATCGTGTCCGGACATCTCTTGTTCTAACTTTCGGGCAATCTCTGCCGTCATGCCATATGCGCCGACCGGAATTCCACCGCCAATAGTTTTCCCGATGACCACAAAGTCAGGATCAATACCCCACAACTTTGTACAACCACCAGGACCAGCACAAATAGTGTGAGTTTCGTCAACAATCAATAAGACGTCATATTTGCGCGTGAGTTCACGAATTCCAGCAATGTAACCGTCGAGTGGCAACACAATTCCGATGTTGGTCAATGCAGGTTCAATCAACAGACACGCGACATCGCCAACAGTAAAAGCAGCTTCAAGCGCTGCAAGATCATTAAATGGAACCGCCCGAGTAGTCATAGACGGATCAACCTGTGGTCCAATGGCGCCCGGACGACTCACGGTTTCGCCCTTATCGTTCTGAATTACAAGTGTTTCGTCAACAGAGCCGTGATAGCACCAATCGTGAACAACAACCTTCGGACGACCTGTCAACATCCTGGCAAATCGCAAAACGAATCGATTCGCATCCGTTGCACTTATCGAGAACTGCCACTTTGGAACACCAAAACGTTGCGCAAGATTCTCGGCCACCCACTGTGCATCAGAAGTTGGCAACATCGTCGTTAAACCCAAACGAGCTTGACGCGTCACAGCATCGGAGACGGCTTCAAGGGCATGACCGGTCATTGCTCCGGTATCCCCTAAGCAAAAGTCGACATATTCGATGTCATCAACATCGACAAAACGCGCACCATGCGCGCGCTGTACATGTAGGGGAAAACTTCCCGGCCAACGCGTCATCCACGGCATTGGCACACCCGACAAAAGTGCGTCTTTGGCTGTGTTGGCTAGTGCCAGCGAATTGGGATGGATGTCCCGAAACAATTGCTCCTCACTCGCCAACGCTGTTTCGAGCTTCATCCTGTCAATCATCTGATCATTCTTACATTTAACGCTGACCAATCTCTACACTGAGATCCATGAGTGCAGGCGCTACAACTTTCAAGAATTCGGACGATCTGCGCATAGATGCCGTCCGCTTGATGGACCGCATCATGAGTTTGGCGGATGTTTCGCCCATTGCTGGGGGTGGTAACTGCAGACTCGCGCTTACCGACGATGATAAAGATGGTCGTGATCTCGTGGTTTCGTGGATGCGCGACCTCAACATGGACGTTTCAATAGATGCGGTCGGCAACATCATCGCTATCTGGAATGTAGGAACAGGTGCACCAGTTATGACTGGTAGTCACATCGACACCGTGCGAACAGGCGGCAAGTTCGACGGCAACTACGGAGTGCTGGCTGGTTTACAGGTAGTTGAAACATGTCAGAAAAATGGGTTCACGCCGTCCCGTCCTCTAGCGGTTGTAGTTTTTACGGACGAAGAAG
>JBIKID010000008.1:0-31659 GCA_044361815.1 Ilumatobacteraceae bacterium
CTGCCAAGGCGGCACCAACTAATTGCATCAGCACAAACATCGGTACAGATTCTGGAGCAATTCCAGCAAAGGTATTACTCAGACTTCGCGCAACAGTTACCGCAGGGTTTGCCAACGAAGTTGACGAGGTAAAAAAATATGCTCCCGTTATCCAGGCCGCAACCGTAAACGGAACCAAATTTGCGCGCTGTGCACGAATAGTCCCGTAGATCACCGCAAGGAGGCCGACTGTTGCGACAACTTCGGAAAAAAGAATCCCAGAACCTGATCGAACTTTCTCTGAAATATTGACGGCATCCAAATCAAACATCAAGTTTGCTATGACTGCACCGATGCACCCACCAACCGTCTGCGCAACCGCGTATAAAGCGGTATCTCGAATTGTTGCCTCTCCGGTGAAGATTCCGACTATGCCAACAACAGGATTGAATGAAGCTCCAGACACCGGTGCGAAAATCAGAATCAGTGCGACCAATGCTCCTCCAGTCGCCACGGCGTTGCACAACAACTGCAGAGCCACAATGTCTGTGAGCCGCTCGGCCATGATCCCCGAACCGATGACCGCAACTATCAGCAGACCTGTGCCAATCGCTTCAGCCAACAACTTTCTCGACGTCGTTACATTTGTAGTCGACATACCTAGCAGCACTTCTGATCGGCAGTTGCGTAATAAGTAGGTGCATCCGCCAGCACGGTGTAGTACTCCCAAGGCGCACCGTCCGGACTCTCCATCCACACCTTGTCTTGAACTGCATAGCAGCACGTCGAATCTTTCTCAACAGATTCCACCAACCCAAGCTCTTCGAATCGTGCAATAGATTTTTCAACGAGCTCGCTCGACTCAAGTTCGACCCCTAGATGGTTGAGATGCTGGTACTCCGCATGTTCGTCACGTGGTGTTTCCATCAACACCAACTTCAACGGTGGGTCAACGATGGCAAAATTGGCATAGCCCTCGCGAACTTTGGCAGGAGTGGTATTGAACATTTTTGAATAAAAATCGATTGCTTCAGCCAAATTTGAAACATTGAGTGCGAGTTGTACACGTGACATAACGATCTCCATATCCTTTGTTGTTATCTAATTAGCTTTTATGCTATATTGATAAGTATCAATATAACACGTACCGCCCCCACCTGCTGTTCGCCTGTCACCGAGGCATTCCTCAAGACCCGTGATGCTGTCGATTTATCCAAGGGTTTCGCCGCACTCGCAGACCCGACGCGACTCAAACTTTTTAGTCTCATTGCTGCATCTGATGACGCTGAAACCTGCGCATGCTCACTCGTCAAACCAACCGGTCGATCGCAACCCACCGTGAGTCATCACCTAAAGGTTTTGCGAGAAGCAGGTCTGATCACGGGAACCAAACGCGGAACGTGGATTTGGTACCGAGTCAATCGAGATCGTTTACAAATCTTGCAAGATGTACTTGGTTAAGCGACTGTCGCTTCCTCATAACCCGGATCACTCGGCCAATTTGGTTGAAACAAATGCCACTGCTCTGGCGCTTGGCGAATGAGGTTTTCGATCTCGGTCGTCAACACTTGAGTAATGCGTGCGACATCTTCACGCAAAGAACCCTGTCGCCCAACAACGAGTGCAGGCCTAACGACCGACTTGTGTCCGTTTGCTCCTGGAGTAAAAAACGTAGCCATCGGCAATAGTTGTGCACCTGTTCGGAGCGCAAAAAAAGCGGGTCCTGCAGGCACCGTCGTAGTTTCACCAAAAAATTGCACCTGCACCCCAGTGCGCTGACCATCTTTAGGAATGTCGCGATCACACAGCAACGACACAACGTGATTATCCCGCAATGCTTTGCCTACAGCAACACCCGCATCATCGGTGAGCGCAATGACATTCACCCCATATCTTGATCGCAACTCAACAAACCATTCGAACAACTCAGTATTTTCTAGACGCTCCACAACTGCAGTGAGTTGATAGCCCTGGTCGATCAGCCACCGTCCAGACCATTCCCACCCACCCATGTGAGGCAACGCAAGGATTGTTCCCTTGCCTTTCGCTGCTGAATCTTGAATGTGCTCAAACCCTTCGACGTGATGCCCTTGCGCGATTTGCTGTTTTGAAAGTGACGTGAGACGAAATGTCTCCAAGTAGTAACGCGTATAACTGACAAACGCTTGCTGTGTCGCTACATCCAGTCGCTTGCCACTCAGGTTTGGATCGACTCGTTGCAAATGCCGCATAACCATTGCCCGGTTTTGCTTCATTGCGCGTGCGAGTGTGCTGCCAACGCCAACAGAAGCTCCAGTCAATATCGCTGAGGGAACGACTCGAGCGACCAGTGATGCGAGTTTGTATCCAGCTACAGAGATTTGTTCTGCTGTGTTGTGAAGCGCTTGCGCCATGCAGAATTATTGCAGTCGGCGGCGGCGAGCAAAACGTTCGCGATAATCATCCCTACGCACACGACGAGAAGCGCGTCGCGAACGTCGCACTTCTTGTTTTTGAGCAGTAACAGGAGCAACTGCAGCTTGTTTCCAAACCTTTACAAAACGTTGTACCGCAGTCATGGTGGTGAGGACGAGCATCGCCCACATCACCCACCACAGCAACGAACCAAACAACAATCCGAAGCACAAAACAATGATGCGCTCTGCTCGCTCCATCAAACCGCCCTTGGCATGAAGTCCAAGCGATTCAGCTTTAGCGCGCTGATACGAAATCAACGACGAGACCGCCATTACCGCAAACGGCAACACAGCAGCTGTAGCCCCACGAGTATCGGCTAAGTACCACGCCACACCACCAAGCAAAAAGGAGTCGCTGACCCGGTCGATGACTGAGTCGAAAAATGCACCGCGTTGGCTTGCCGAGTTTGACGCCTTAGCGAGTGCACCATCAAACATGTCTGGAAGAGCCGACAAGATAACAAGGGCAAGGCCGAGAGGCAATGATCCAAGACCGATAGCGACCGATGCGCCAATCGCAATCAAGAGTCCCAAAATGGTGATGTGGTCAGGTGACAAACCTGTTCGCAAAAGCAACCTGCCAACAGGGCGCACTACGCGCTCGATCTCTACGCGAAACCGACCATCAAACATATGTGAGAGCCTACTTGTCGGGGTTGGCTTCAACTAAACATTCGACGATAGACGCATCTACAGCGTCCACCAAGACCAGCCCCCGCTGTGCCGGTGGTTCTTCGGCGCTATAACAAAAAACTCGCCATGTGGGTCGACTACGAAATCCTCGCCACACCTGTTGCGCAGAAGAATGCCCTACCGCAAAGCCAACTGCACGACTTGCAAAGACGAGTGCTGTCTTTTCATCAACAGTCATCTTCCATGCCGAACTCAGCACGAACAAACCAAACACGCCGAGCGCAATCGCAACGATAAGCATTCCATCATTCACAAGACCGCTATTTCCTAGTGATGAATTTGTCGATTGCGCTGCAAGCCACAATCCAAAACATGCAACTGCCACGCCGAGATAAATAAATCCCGGAATCCGACGACGATGGTTATCAGGAAATTGATATGGCCCGACAAATGCCGAAATATCCAAATCATCAGGCAGTGAATCGCGAATCTCGTTACTTGACATTGTTTACTTCCCGTTTCGATTATTTTGGTCTTCGAGTGCCTTCCACGCAGATCTCACACGCTCAGCTGTGACATCCAAAGCTTCTGGCAAAATCTTGGTATTAGCAATCGCGACCATGAAATTAGTGTCGCCACCCCATCGTGGCACAATGTGTACGTGCAGGTGCTGAGCAATACTTCCACCAGCCGACGCACCCATGTTGATGCCCACATTGATTCCTTGCGGTTTGTACTCTGCTTTCAAAACCTGCACTCCAACCGTCACCGTTGACCAAATCTCGTTGTGCTCTTCGGAAGTGAGGTTTTCGAGTTCGGCTACTTCGCGATACGGCAAAACCAACAAGTGGCCTGGAGAATATGGAAACGCATTCAGGATCACAAACGAATGAACGCCACGATGAAGGATATGCGACTCTTCGTCGGTTATTTCCGACTGCAGAATCTCTGTGAACACCGACTTACCAGAATCATTTTTCTTTGAGTCGCCCTGCACGTATTGCGCTCGCCATCCATTCCATAGACGTTCAAGTTGCATATTGCTTACAACACCATTTCAGTTGCATCAGCAGTTTCGTCCTGCAACTGTTTGACGAAGTCTGCAAACTTCACATCCCGAATCACTTCGCCACCACGAGGATTGACGCCAACTGTTTCGTTTGCAACATCATCGTCCCCGACCACAAGTACGTAAGGAATACGCTCCAATTTTGCGGATCGAATTCGTTTGCCCAACTGCTCATCAGCGACACTTGTGTCCACTCGAAAACCGGCTCGTTGGAGTTGCGCGATAAGTTTTGCAGCGTACGACTCGTGACCACTCGTCACCGGAAGCACCCGTACTTGCACTGGTGCAAGCCAAGTTGGAAATGCACCGCCATAGTGCTCAAGAAGCACACCGAAGAATCGCTCAACAGAACCAAACAATGCACGGTGCAACATGATCGGCTGATGACGTCCGTTGTCGGATCCGATGTACTCCAGTTTGAATCGTTCGGGAAGATTGAAGTCGCATTGAATCGTGCTCAACTGCCACTTGCGGCCAATTGCATCGCGCACATCGATATCAATTTTGGGTCCATAGAACGCCGCATCGCCTTCTTTCACCGAGTAGTCAACACCATGTCGATGAAGCGCTTCTCGCAATGCAGTAGTTGCCTTCTCCCAGATCTCGTCGCTACCCACAGATTTTTCTGGGTCGCGCGTTGAAAGTTTGAATTCAAAATCTTCAAATCCAAACTTACGTAATACGGAAATGACGAAATCCAGCAACGAAGTAATCTCGTCGGCCATCTGGTCTTCTGTGCAAAAAATGTGGCTGTCATCCTGCGTGAAACCACGGATTCGCAACAAACCATGCAAAGTTCCGGCGCGCTCGTATCGATACACGGTGCCAAGTTCAAACAAACGCAGTGGCAATTCGCGATAACTACGCTGCCTGTCGCGATAGATCAAGCAATGCATCGGGCAGTTCATCGGCTTCGGGTAATACGTACCGTTGTCCATCTCCATTGGCGGATACATGCCGTCTTTGTAGAAGTGCAAGTGACCAGAAGTTTCAAACAATTCTGCATTGGCAAGATGTGGTGTGAACACAAACTGATATCCACCATTTTGATGACGGTGACGGCTGTAGTCCTCCATCAATTTGCGAACAATTCCACCCTTTGGATGCCACACCGCAAGTCCACCGCCAAGTTCGGATGGAAACGACAGCAAATCCATCTCGACAGCGAGTCGACGATGATCGCGTTTTTCGGCTTCTGCCAAACGAGTGATGTGTTCTTCAAGCGCAGCCTTTGACTCCCATGCAGTGCCGTAGATGCGCTGCAACATCGGACCTTTCTCATTGCCCCGCCAATACGCGCCTGCAACTTTCATTAATGCAAAATGTCCGAGCTTGCCGGTTGTCGGTACGTGAGGGCCCCGACACAAGTCAACGAACGAATCGGTATTGCGATACACACTCACTACATCGCCACCCTGAACTTCGGATGCATCAGTGCCATCGGCGGAACCACTAGTAACGCGTGTAATGATTTCGCATTTGTATGGCTGATCTGCAAACAACTCAAGAGCAGCCTTGACCGACATCTCATCACGAGTGAATGATTGGTCAGCTTTAATTATCTCGCGCATCTTCTCTGTAATTGCGACAAGATCGGTGTCGCTGAAAGTTTTGCCACCCGGCAACTCGAAGTCGTAATAAAAGCCATCTTCAATTGCAGGTCCAATTGTAAACTTGGCTCCAACAAACAGTTGCACCACTGCTTGGGCCATTACGTGTGCCGTTGAGTGCCGCAATACATGCCGACCGGCATCGCTCTCTGCGGTAATTATTGAAACCTTTGCACCTTCAGCCAATGCGGCGGTGAGGTCGGTTTCCTTGCCATCGACAATTGCGGCAACTGCAGCTTTTGCCAATCGGGATCCGATTCCTTGAGCCAAATCAAACGAAGTTGCACCCATAGGCAACGACTTCCGTGTGCCATCAGGAAGGCTGACTTCAATAGTTTTCACGGCACTCATCGTGCCCTTCAGTCTAGTTTCTTTGCATTCAAGAGAGCGTGAGATTAACCCCAAGCAGATTTGCCGCATTGGACACATCAACTCCATTTTTTGCAGCAGCATCGATAAGCGCAACGGCAAGAGGCGTATTCAGATCATCGTCAAGGGCCTCGCGAACCAAACCGAGCAACTCGCCACCATCCTGTTTCGTACCAGTGCCCCAGAGATCGAGGCGGTCAATATTGCGAGCAAACATTGCTTCATCCCATTCCCACTCAAATCGGTAATGGTGCTCGATTAAGCCCAGTCGGATTACTCGTGGATCAAAACGCGTTCGTAGCTTGTCGACGAACACCAAATTTCCGCGACTTTTCGACATCTTGTGACCGTCCATCGAGACCATCGCAACATGCATCCAGTGCTTCACGAACTGTTCCCCTGTCGCCGCTTCCGACTGGGCGCGCTCACATTCGTGATGCGGAAAAATCAAGTCGCTACCGCCACCATGCAAGTCGATAGTTGTACCCAACTCACGCAATGCAAGTGCAGAGCACTCAATATGCCAACCAGGTCTACCGGCGCCCCACATCGTTTCCCACGAAGGCTCATCCACAGCCGATGGGTGCCATAAAACGAAATCAAGTGGATGACGCTTATGTGGGTCCTCAACATTTCCACCGCGTTCACGCGCGAGTTCAATCATTGTTTCTTGTGAATAATGCGAAATCTCGCCAAAGGTTTTGGACTGAGTGACATCGAAATAAACGGAACCACCCGACTGATAAGCAAAGCCCTTGTCAATCACCATGCCAATGAATCCGCGAATGTCAGAAATAGCCGACGATGCACGCGGCGTTGAATGCATCGGCAATGCTCCGAGCGCTTCCATGTCGGCGGTGAAACGAGCTTCTTCCCCTGCCGCCAAGTCCAGATAGTGCACACCCAAATCGCGCGCTTTAGCGAACAACGGATCATCCACGTCGGTGACGTTACGTACACACTTCACTTCATGACCAAGATCGATCAAGCGTCGAATCAAGATGTCATAGCTAATAAATGTGAATGCATGACCCAAATGTGTTGCGTCATAAGGCGTGATGCCACACGTGTACATATGCACTGTTGGCCCGGGTTCAAATGGAACCACCGATTGTTTGGCGGTGTCGTAGAGGAGCATTACAAAATTTTCAAATTCCGTCCACTAACTGGATCAGCATCAGGCAGACCCGTCATGCGTGGCGCAACTCGAGTCTTGTACCGAACATTCATCTGCAGCAATACGGCGGTGAAAGCTTCAAGCGCAAGTGCGTTTGACAGCCTTCCCGTGTTGAGCGGTCGACAGCCAGGGATCTTTTCAACAATGTCGCAAACCGTTTCGATTGCGTCAGGATGATCGGAGCAAATCAAAACATCGCTATCGACATGATGGTCAAGGTTGCCAAGTTCTTTTGCAGGCAAGTGCTGCAATGCAGCAACAACTTTGCTGAGAGGAATTTCGGCTTGCACGTGGGCAGCGATACTTCCGCGTGGCGGAACAAGTGGTTGAAACTCTTTGCCTACCTTCACCAAAGCGTTAGCCATCGTGATCACGATTTTTCCCGCAAGTTGGCTTGCGTACTCACCAACAATTGTTGCGGTGGAATCCCACGGAGTTGCAACTACAACAAGGTCGCAATTGACTGCATCTGCGTTATCGCCGCCCACAATGGTCAGATTGTGACTCGGCCACAGTGCTTGTAGTTCTTTCACCTTCTCGATTGACCGCGCTTTATCGCGCGACCCGATCACCACGTCGTAGCCAGCCACATCTAGGCGAAGTGCAAGTCCACTACCAGCAGGCCCGGTGCCACCAATTATTCCAATTTTCATCCAACGAGCCTGCCACAAACACCCCCCAACAACTACCGTTGACGGCATGGGAATTTTGGATGGCAAGAAGATAGTGGTCACAGGGGTGCTTACCGATGCTTCGTTGGCCTTCGGAGTTGCCCAACTGGCTCAACGCGAAGGTGCCAAAGTTCTCTTGACTGGTGCTGGTCGTGGTCTTTCCATCACTGAGCGAACCGCCCGCAAGCTTGACACCCCAGCTGAGGTTATTGAGTTTGATGTGACTGTTGATTCGCACGTTGAGACTGCACGTGCCGGGGCACAGCAACACCTCGGCAGCGTTGACGGAGTGCTTCACGCAATCGGATTCGCTCCAGCAGTGTGCTTAGGCGATGACTTTATGGCTGCGCAATGGAACGATGTTGCAGTTGCAATGCAGATCTCTGCTTACTCGCTCAAAACGCTTGCCGATGCTTTTGTACCACTGATGTCGACGGGTGGAAGTTTTGTTGGACTTGATTTCGACAACACCGTTGCATGGCCGGCATACAACTGGATGGGCGTCGCAAAGGCAGCACTCGAATCGACCAGTCGCTATCTCGCCAAAGAACTTGGTAGCAAAAATATTCGTTGCAACCTTGTTGCTGCTGGACCAATCAAAACCATGGCTGCAAAATCGATTCCGGGCTTTCAGACATTTGAGGATGTATGGAGCGATCGCGCGCCACTCGGATGGGATGTCAACGATTCGACTGCGGTTGCTCGAGCATGCGTCGCGCTGCTGTCCGATTGGTTTCCAGCCACCACCGCAGAAGTAATTCATGTGGACGGCGGCTACCACGCAATGGGCGTGTAAATGCGCTTGCAATCCAGGCGCCTCGCAGCGCAACTACTTGCGCTCGTTCTTATTTCATTGTCGATAACCGCGCTGCTCGTTGCCTCGGAATCGAACAAAACATTTGCCGAGACAGGCATCGATCCACTACTCGATCAACAGTGGGGCTTAACAGCCATAGGAGCACGATCTGTCTGGAGTATTACTCGCGGTGCTGGAGTCACTGTTGCAGTAATCGACAGCGGCAGCGGACCGCATCCCGATCTTGACGCGAACATGGAAGTCGGTCGAACGATGTTCGGATCGACTGACAGCGCAGGAATGGTTGACGTCGATACAGACAAAGGACATGGCACACACGTCGCAGGAATTATCGCTGCAGTTGCCGACAACGGCATCGGAGGCGCAGGCGTTGCACCACAAGTACGAGTCTTGCCAATCAGAGCATTGGACTCACTCGGATCGGGCGATTCTAAAGATGTCTCAAAGTCGGTTCGTTTTGCTGTGGACTCCGGCGCAAAAGTCATCAACCTCTCTCTTGGTGGCGAATTCGAGAGCCCTTCACTCACAGCCGCAATCCAATATGCAGTCGATCGAAACGTGCTGGTAGTTGCTGCCGCGGGCAATGGTACCGCGAACGCTGCACCCAAATGGCCAGCAGCCAGCGACCTCACACTGGCCGTAACTGCTGTTGACCGCAATAGCAATGTCACCACATTTGACCAACTGGGCGAATACATCGATCTTGCTGCACCCGGGACATCGATCCTTTCAACCTCTAACAATGACTACAAATTGCAAAGTGGCACCAGCATGGCCGCGGCATTTGTTTCTGGTGCCGCAGCATTGTTGTTTGCAGCACAACCTTCAATAACCGCCGCACAAGTGCGCGACATCCTGCAACGCACCGCCACCGACATCGGCGCACCCGGGCGCGACACAACATTTGGTTATGGCTTAGTCAACCTGGTTGCTGCCTTCGCCGAGCTTGACGTACTGTTTCCAAAAACAATCGCTGTTTCACTGACCACTCTGGGTCACGTAGGCGCGTTTGCATCAGGAACTGCGTCCACTGCACTAGCTACCGCCACAAGTCAGTGGTACCGATGCACTCAAGCAGGAGAAGCGACTAACACCAAACCTGAAGACTGCGCTGCAATCGCAAATGCAGTCGCCACCCAGTACCAATCCAGCGCAAAAGACGTGCGTAAATTTCTTCGCTACTCCATCACCATTACAAGCGGTCCAGACAACTCGATCTCCACCACATATTTTTCAGCAACAACCATCCGCGAGGCTGGTGCGTGGATCACCACCACAACTTTGCCGCCAAGGACAAAGATCCAATTAACTGAATTGCTTCGCAGCCCCTCGAAAGGCAAGCGAACTTTCAAGGTCGTCAATGGTTCGTGCAAGTTGCGAAACTCAGTACTTGTTGCTCCTGCCGTACCCGGAGTTTGCACTCTTAAGTTTTCTATTGCCGCAAAAGCACCCTTCCCAAAACTGGGATTTACCACTGTCATCACGATTTCCTAATATGCCTAATCGTTTAGGTCGCGAGATCAGTCCATACCTTCGCCAACATCGCGACAACCCAGTCGATTGGTATCCGTGGGGTGACGACGCATTTGCTCTCGCACGCTCTACTGGTAAGCCGATACTGCTCTCGGTTGGCTATTCGGCTTGTCATTGGTGCCACGTCATGGCCCACGAATGTTTTGAAGATGCCGAAACCGCTTCGATCATGAACGAGTTGTTTGTGAATATCAAAGTTGATCGCGAAGAACGACCTGATGTTGATGCGATCTACATGGACGCCGTCCAGGCCATGACCGGTCGTGGTGGTTGGCCGATGACCGTTTTCCTTACGCCAGATGCCAAACCATTTTATGGTGGCACCTATTTTCCTAAGCCCACATTTATCCAACTCATGAATGCAATAACTGATGCCTGGCTCAACCGGCGAGACGACATAGAAAACAACATCACAGCGCTGATGGAGAGCCTGAATCGCACAAGCCGAATTACCAACCAATCAAAGAGTGCCGAACCAGAGTTGATTGACTCAACACACCTGGATGCGGCAGTCGAACAAATGCACCAATCTTTTGACGCCGACTGGGGCGGTTTTGGCTCTGCGCCAAAATTTCCGAGCACCATGAATCTCGATTTGTTGCTGCGGGTTTATCTTGACAATCCAAATGCGGACCTTTTACAGATACTGACAACATCGCTCGATGCAATGGCCTCTGGCGGTATGTACGACCACCTCGGTGGAGGGTTCGCGCGTTACAGCGTTGATGCTCAGTGGCTCGTACCGCACTTTGAAAAAATGTTGTACGACCAGGCATTACTCGCTCGCATTTACCTTCATGCTGGTGTCGCACTCAAAGAACCGCGGTGGTTACAAATTGCATCAGAAACCATCGACTACGTGTTGCGTGATCTTTGCCATCCAGATGGTGGATTTTTCAGCGCCCAAGATGCTGATTCGCTTAACGAGCATGGCCACAGTGTCGAAGGACATTTCTACGTGTGGTCGAAGCAACAGTTCCTAGACGCTCTCCCCCAAGATCTGCATGATGTTGCACTCGACTGGTATGAAGTTACCGAAGCGGGCAATTTCGAGGAAACAAATGTTTTGAGCAGGTTGCATCATCGCGGAGATCTACTGAGGAACCCCGAAGTTGAACGCGCTCGAGTGTTGCTACTTGAAACACGCAATACGCGCCCATGGCCAGGACTCGATGACAAAGTACTTACCGAGTGGAACGGGATGATGCTTGCAACACTCGCCGAAGCCGCTGTCTTACTTCAGCGACCAGACTGGCTTGCTGCAGCCGTAAAAAACGGTGAGTTTCTTATCAACCAACTGTGCACTGAGTCGGGCTCGATAAGAATCAGACGTAGCTGGCACCAAGATGGAAATCCACGAGCGCAACATGCCGCCCTCGGAGCCGACCTCGCACAACTCGTCGATGGCTTCACGAGGCTGGCCGAGGCAACCGGCCGTGCCATCTGGATAACTCATGCAAAAACCATCGCAGAAAAATTATTAGCCGATTACTGGGATGCTGAAAATGGTGGAATTTTCACAACGCCACACGACGGCGAACAATTGATTGTGCGACAAAAAGATGTGATGGACAACGCGACTCCATCAGCCAACTCAACAGCAGCGTTCGCGCTCTATCGACTTGCGGGTCTCACTGGTGAAGAACGGTTCACACTTCACGCTGACCAGATTTCGCAGTTACTTTTCCACATCGCAGCGAGTGCGCCAACAGCGTTTGGAAATCTTCTCAGTGCAGCACACCTGCGACACCGTGGAATAGTCGAGATCGCAATAACGGGCAACCGCCCCGATCTGGTGATGCAGCTGTACAGCCAATGGCTGCCTACCGTGGTGAGTGCCTGGGGTGAGCGCTACGACTCACCCATTTGGCAAGACCGCAAAGATGATCTTGCCTACGTGTGCCGCCAATACACATGCATGGCTCCTGCTCATGATGCCAAGACTTTTGATGACGCAATTCGAATTGCCCTGCAACCAATAGCCGGCTGATTCACCACCCGTTTAGGTGGATAATTTGGTCTGCATTTCGTCGTCCTCGACCCGCACTTGCACCTGCATGCGATTTATCATTCCCGAGTGGCCAACCTAAAGCGATTGCGCCAATCAGTTGCATCGCATCAGGAATATGCAATCTTGTGCGCAATTGTTGCTCCCCGCTAAACACTGCAAAAAACAAGGCGCCCAATCCTGCATCCTCGGCAGCAAGCAGCATCGTCATCGCAGCAAATGAAGCATCAACAGTCCAATACGGAGTCGGCCATGCTTCTAAACCTGCACCCAAACCCGTGTGCGCCTTGTCGTCCTCGGAATATCGCTCTACATACGCCAAAGGATCTGCGAACAGCAATGCGATAACTGGCGCATCCAGCAACTGCTTCCAGCGAAAACTCTCTCGCTTCTCAACCGCAAGCGTGTCATCCCAAAATTTTGCGGTGTCGCTAGAAGTAATGATGAGTGCATGCCAACCCTGTGTCTTACCCGCAGACGGTGCACGCGACGCAAGATCTACGATCCGAGAGATGAGTTCGGAGTCAACGGGCTGCTTTGAAAATGCACGCGTCATGCGCCGACCGCGTACTACGTCGGCGAACTCCAATGTAGACCTCTTAGTGTTTGCCGAGTTTGGCCAATGACTCGGCCATTGTCCAACCGTGCACAATTACAACACCACTCTTGGCCTTTTTAGCGGTTGCAAACTGCGCCGCAACATCGGCGTCGATCTTTTCTGGCTTCAACGTCTCGTGATCAAGAAATCCGCTTTGCGCATTGACCTTGACCGTAAAGCTCTGGTCGTCATACGAAGACTCAACTCCGAAGCGACGTGCCAAGCGCTTGCCCCAAGCACGCTCTTCTCCTACTGCGCGGTGGCTAGGTCGAGGAATCAATTCAGTCAGTGACTTAAAAGCCTCAAGACCGGCTGCTGACGCGAATCGTGAGCCAACTACGACATCCTCATCAGGAAATGCCATCAGTGCTCGGTGATAGGCCTCGCCCATCAAACCCTTCAAAATCATGTCGCGCTTAGAAGTCTTTTTGATACTCATCATTCCCAGCAAGACGCATGGTGTGCCACCAATGCGCTCCAGCGTCGAGAAGGTGAAACCATGAATTTTGCCATCAATACGGGCACTAGTGAACAAGACCCATTCGTCTTTTGCCTTGGACACTGGACCTATTCCAAAGGCCCCACCCATCGCAGCCAACTCATCAAGTTCGGCATCAGTCAGAGACCCACAATCACGCGTCTCAACCTCAAGTGACATACCTACAGTCTGCCAGCAAAACTTCGGTTTCGGCAGGGGCATCTATGCAATCGTTGCGGCATCCCCGAACGACGCTCGTAATTGACCCATGACTCGATCGAGGTTGACCGTGTATTCGGCTCCAAGGCTCACTGCTTTGTCGTCTGAAAGATGAAGAAAGACAGGAGAATCACCAGGGTGCTCTTTCAACACCGCCTGTAAATCAGAAATCAAAGTTTCAGTGATCGCTTGCGCGCTGAATCGCAGATGTAATGAATCCTGCGAAGAACGTAAGCCTTCGAGGACAATGATTTCGGTGGCCATAAAGCCCACCTTCGTTTCGTCACGTGCATCCATTCTGCCCCTCACCGAGATCAGCATGTCATCAGCGAGTTGATGACCATACTTCTCGAGTGTCTTCGGAAACACCGTTACTTCAATTGCTCCTTGCAGATCTTCCAACATAAACGTTGCCATCTGATCGCCGCGCTTTGTGTAGCGCCTATTCACTTGATTCACGATGCCACCAATGGTCATAAATACTCCATCTGCAGACTCAAGCGCTTCAGGAATTGTGCAGTCAACCCGACGTCGAAGAGCACCTTCGATGCCCATCAACGGGTGGTCCGACACATACAACCCGAGCATTTCTTTCTCAAACTTCAACTGTTCGGATTTCTCAAAGTGGAGGTCTGGAATTAACTGACGCTCACTAAATCCACCTTCGGTTTCTTCCATCTCACCAAAGAGGCTCATGACTCCCTGATCTTTTTCTTCACGACGCTTCAGCGTCGTATCAATAATCGGCATAAACGAAGCAAGCAACCCCTTGCGTGGATGGCCAAGTTTGTCAAACGCTCCAGCCTTAATGAGCGACTCGATCGCCCTCTTATTCAGCACATCGGTTGGCACTCGTTCGGCAAAGTCGTAAAAAGATTCGAATGGGCCGTATGTGTTGCGATGCTCAACGATTTTTGTGCTCAACCCCTCGCCCACGTTGCGAATTGCAGACAGACCAAACGTGATCTTGCGAACATCGCCATCCAGCACTGGTTCAAAATTGACTCCAGAAAGATTGATGTCGGGCGTAAGCACAACAATGTTGCTCATGCGCGCATCAGAAAGATACACCGCTGCTTTTTCGTAATTGGTCTTGACACTCGTGAGCAAACACGCAAGATACTCAACTGGAAAATGAGTCTTGAGATATGCGGTTTGATAGGAAATCAACCCGTAGCCGTAAGCATGACTCTTCGCAAATGCATAGTCGGCAAACTTTTCAATCATGTTGAAAATAGTTGTTCCCAACTCTTTTCCGTAACCCAACTTGACACAACCAGATTCAATTCCAGCGCGTTGTTCGGCCATCGCAACTTTGTCTTTTTTGCCACAGGCTTTTCGCAATGTGTCGGCTTCAGCCAGTGAATACCCAGCAAACTTTTGTGCCACACGCATCACACTCTCTTGATAGATCATGAGCCCGTACGTATCACCTAAAAGTTCGGCAGCATCTGGGTGGAAATACTCGTTCTTTTTGCGATTGTTTTTGTAGTCGGCAAAGTCATTGTGCATGTTCTCGCCCATTGGGCCAGGTCGATACAAAGCGAGTACAGCCGAGAGATGCTCGAACGTTTCTGGCATCAAAGAACGTAGAAGTGCTCGCATAGGGGTGCTTTCCAACTGGAAAACTCCGATGGTGTCTCCACGAGCAAGCAACTCAAACGTCAACTTGTCATCAATGGGCAATTTGTCTACGTCGAAGTCGCTATCGCGGAATTGGCGGATCATGGCATTGGCATCACTCAACACGTCGAGGTTACGAAGACCCAATATGTCCATCTTGAGCAGGCCGAGAGCCTCGACACCATGCATTTCAAATTGCGTAACTACCGGTGCGTCTTCCGGGTTCTGGCCTTGTTCGGTTTTACGCTGAATTGGCAAATACTCGGTCAATTTTTCTTTGGTAATCACTACCGCAGCAGCATGGATACCAACGTTTCGTTTGAGACCTTCTAGCCCTCTTGCAACGTCAACGACTTCTTTCACTTCGCTATCCGAGTCGTACAAGGCACGCAGTTCGGCGGCAGCGCGATATCCGTCTTTGTGCTCGCCCTTCGGATCTGGCTCTAAACAAAACTTCAACGGAGTGTCTCGGCCCATGACTACAGGTGGCATGAGCTTGGCGATCTTGTCACCAACGACATACGGCTTGCCCAGCACTCTTGCAGCGTCACGCACTGCGTTGCGAGCCTTGATGGTGCCGAACGTGATGATTTGCGCAACGTGATCGCGACCATATTTGTCGGATGCATACCGAATCATTTGATCGCGGTAACGCGAGTCAAAGTCCATATCAATATCGGGCATAGTGACACGACTCGGATTCAAGAATCTTTCAAACAGCAAGTCGTACTTGATCGGGTCTAGGTCGGTAATGCGCAGGCAGTATGCAACCGCACAACCAGCGGCTGAACCACGACCAGGACCAACGCGTATTGAATGGTCGCGCGCGTAGCGAATCATGTCCCACACGATCAAGAAATACGAGCTGAAACCCATCTGCTCAATTGTTTGCAATTCAAAGTTGAGGCGCTCGACTACAGCAGGTGGAAGTTTCTGACCCCATCGCTCCTTGGCTCCCTCAATGGCTAGGTGATGCAGGTATTCGCCGTCCGTCTTGAAACCTGCCGGAAGCTCGAAGTTCGGGAGCACCGGTTTTCCAAACTCGATCTCAATGTTTGCCCGCTCTGCAATCCAAAGTGTGTTACTGCACGCCTCTGGCACGTCTCGAAACAGCCACTGCATCTCTTGAGCGCTCTTCAAATAATGTTCGGCTCCCTCAAACTTGAACCTGTTTGGATCCGACATCGTGCAACCCGTTTGTACACACAACAAAGCATCGTGCGCCGCGTGGTCGTCACGATTTGTGTAGTGGGTGTCATTTGTGGCCAGAAGCGGTGCGCCAATTTTTCGCGAAAGTTCAATCAAAAGCGGATTCGTTCGTTTTTGATCTGCAAGACCATGGTCCTGTAATTCGATGAAAAAATTGTCTTTGCCAAAAATGTCTTGCAGTCTTCCGGCACAATCATGCGCACCAGTGATGTCGCCTTTCATGAGACGCTGCAACACGTGTCCGCCCAAGCAACCACTCGTTGCGATCAAGCCTTCGTGGTGCTCGTGGAGCAGCTCCCAATCGATGCGTGGTTGGTAGTAGTAGCCCTCCAAAAACGCACGACTCGACAACTGAATCAAATTCTTGTATCCAACGTTGTTTTCTGCAAGCAGCGTGAGGTGGTAGTACACCTTGCCGCCAGACTCGGTCTCTCCACCCGAATCATCGACTCTGCCCCGACGGGATGGCCGCTCAGAGCGATGCTCATGAGCCATGTATGCCTCAGTGCCAATAATTGGCTTAATGCCTTGCTCTTTACACTGTCGATAAAAATCGAGAGTTCCGTACATATTGCCGTGATCGGTCATCCCCAACGCGGGCTGGCCATCGGCTACTGCCGCAGCTACCAACTCGTCAAGTCGCGACGCGCCATCCAACATCGAAAACTCGGTATGGACATGCAAGTGGGTAAACGAATCGCCCACTTAGATCTCCTTTCGTTTTTCGATCGATGTTTGAGGTAAAAAGCCGTCGTGGAGGAGAGAGATTATCAGTGGGGTGTTTACCCGTGGTGCTATCCCGTAGCAATTTGTTCTTGACTAGAGATACGTGCCAGGGCGGTCCGAGATTTTAGGAGCATCCGCCCCGCCAGGACCGCTGGGCAATTGGCGCATCTGATTGAGTTGCTGATTCGCGGCCAATTGCTGGGCAAACAATGTTGCTTGTATGCCATGGAAGAGGCCCTCAAGCCAACCGACCAACTGGGCCTTGGCGACCCGTAGTTCGCTGTCCGACGGTGTCACTCCATCGCGAAAAGGCAGCGACAACATACGCAGTTCTTCGGCCAAGTCAGGTGAAAGGGCCTCAGTGAGTTCAACAATTGATCGTTCGTAAATTTCTGCAAGTCGTTCACGTGCCGGACCATCCATGGTCATTGAATGCACTTCGTCCAGCAGCTGCTTGATCATCGAACCGATTCGCATCACCTTGGCTGGTGCTGTCACCGTTTCATTGGGAATTTCCGGTGGAATTACTGGTGGATTTTCAGGCGCTTCTTCTTGTACTACTTCAGTCATGGTTGCATTATCTCACGATCATCGAGCAATTGCCAATAACGGAACGTGCATCTCTGCTTCAGTCAACGAACCATGTCGACAAACCAGTTGATACGGACCAGTGTCATATGGCTCATGAAAGCTCACGTCTTTAAATGGCACGAGCGCAACATCACCTAGACGCTTGCGCGCCACATCGGTCACACGCGGACCAAACCAGCCGTTGTCAATCGTCTCGTCCCGGGTAACAACCCAAGCAACGTCGCCATACAACTCTTGTGCAGTTGCATGCAGCGACTGGGTTGCCCCACTTCGCGCATGAAGCCAGCGAAACCTGCCCTCGCCAGACTGATATGCAACTTGATCAAGCACATCTCGGTGCGGAGTTATTGATGCATCGCCGATGTGTACTTGTCCATGATCTGCCGTAACGATCAACACACTGCCGGGTGTCAGTTGTTCAAGCACATCTGCAACCAAGCGGTCTGCTTGGCGTAACTCGGCGTTGTAGTACTCACCAAAACCACGCTCGTGGGCTATCTTGTCAACACCGTCGTAATACGCATAAATAAATTTCTGACCTGATCGAAGCAAGAGACCAACTTGCACTGCAATGCTTGATGATGATCTCCAGCCCATTGGACGAGAACCACGCAAGTGCGCTTCAGTGAATGCCGAACCCTCAAGTTCGGCTTTGCTGAGCACTGGCACTGAAGCACCCATGAATGGCGGACAAGGCTGCACCATCTCTGGTGGATACGTTGTTCGCAAGTCGCCTTTTTCATCGCCCCAGCGCAACATCTGCATCACATGGCGTCCCATATCCATTCGATAGCCCATCAGACCATGCTCGCCAGGAGTCAAACCTGTAGCAATTGATGTCAGCGCCGTCACCGTTGTCGATGGAGCAACTGTGGTGATCAGTCCACCATGCATCGTAGAAATAGTTGGCGCGTGCGCAATGTTGCTTTGCAGCTGATGCCAGCCAAGACCATCAATGACGAGCAATACAACTTGATTTGCTCCCTCCACTGCTTTTGGCATCCATGCAGGCACCGAATCTGTGCCCCGTGGCCCAAGAAGGCTTGGGATAATGCTGGAGATACAACCCCCTGAATACTGAGGAAGCGTTGGATCCAGCACGCGATCTACACTACAACCGTGCGTGTATCTACTCGGGGCGACTATGCATGTCGCGCTCTCCTCTCTCTTGCCCTCCACGAAGGCGAGCCTGGCCCCACTTCCGTCCGCGACATCGCAACGCGCACTGCACTTCCGCAGCCTTATCTTGAGCAAATTCTTCTAGTACTCAAAGGTGCAGGCCTGGTCAAATCCAAACGTGGCGTTGGCGGAGGATACACGCTTGCTCGACCACCAGAGGAAATATTGCTTTCACAAATAATTGCTGCAGCCGACGGCCCAATCAGTCTTGGCGATTTTGGAAAACCACACCAAGACGGTTCGTGCGATCACGAAGGCCATTGCGTACTGCTCGCGATCTGGAATGTTGCTGGTGAGCACATGCGTGAACACCTTGAGGATTACACCTTGGCAAAAATTGCCTCAGCAGCCAAAGGCACCTCGCCTTGGCCAAAACTGCATCATTAAATCACTAGCGAATAAAGTTTTTAGCTGCAACGAGCGAGCAGCGCTTTCATGTCGTCGGGCATTTCTGCTTCAAAGGACATCGATTGGCCACTGATTGGATGCACGAATGCTAGTTGCGCTGCATGCAACATCGGACGCGGTGCCGAGAGCGAACTTCGCGCGCCTCCATATGTCGAGTCTCCCACTACGGGATGCCCAATTGATTCAAGATGGACTCTGATCTGATGGGTCCGTCCAGTTTCGAGATTGCATTCCACTAATGAGCACGGTAAAGGCAGATCAAACTTTGATTTCACTTCAAACCGTGTTCGAGCAGCCTTGCCGTCGACAACAACTCCCATGCGTGTTGGGTCTTTCTGGTCTCGACCGATTGGAGCATCGATGGTGCCCGACAAAACAGTTGGGTGCCCCCAAATGAGTGCCAAATAGGTGCGCTTCACCTCACGCTTAGACAATGCATCCACAAGTGCTTCGTACGCTGCGTGTGTTTTTGCCATCACCATCAATCCAGTTGTTCCTGCATCAAGTCGATGCACAACACCGGGACGCAATGGGTCACCAGCAGATGCCATTTCGGGATACTTTGCAAGGGCTCCGTTTACCATCGTGCCTGCTGGGTTGCCAGCGCCTGGATGCACGACTAAACCAGCACGCTTATTGATCACCACGATGTCGGCGTCGTCATAGACAACGTCCAAAATCACCGAAGTATCAGCCGTTGGTAATTCTTTCTTTGGCAGGAGTGCTGTATCGATTGCAATTGTCTGACCTTCAGCGATTTTCGTTTTTCCGGTTTCAGCACACACTCCATCAACTACCACCCCACCTGCCTGAATGAGTGAAGCCGCAGAAGCACGACTTACGTCGGCGATCAAAGCAACAATGCGGTCCAGGCGCTGCTCATTGAGTGCTGCCGGAATAATTTCGTTCAGCACTATTGGCCATCCGTTCGTTGGATCTGAGAGTTGTATTTGAGCATTGCCACAATCATTGTCGCGGCTCCAATCATGATTGCCATGTCAGCGATGTTAAATACTGGCCACCATTGAAAATCAATAAAGTCGATAACAGCACCACGCATCCACCCAGAATCTCGAAACAATCGATCCAAAATGTTTCCTACTGCTCCACCAATGATCAGACCTGTAGCCAAGCGTGTCAACGAGTTGTCGGCTCGGCGCAAAGACAGCAGCAACATCACCACTACAACCAATGCAATCACACCGATAACCGGACCGATACCGGTTCCTCGCGAGAACGCCATGCCTCGGTTGTAAGTCAGATTGAATTGCAGTGTCCAGATCACGTCGATGATGTGTCCATCGGCAAGATCACGAAGAGCCCACGCCTTTGACAGTTGGTCAAGCACTGCCACAACGAAAGCGACCAAAAGACTCATGCGCGTTGCTCTAAACAACGTCAAACGACTGGTTGTATGCGTTGTGTGTTGTGTTACTTGAATGTCGTCGATCATCGACGGCCAATGCCACCGACACGTTCAAGAACCGACTCGGTTGTTTCAGGAATTGCTTTGAGACGTTCGCGAGGAATTGCCAAACCGCTATGCACGGAATATCCGTATTCACCAGTCTTGATGCGCTCGAGTGCGGCATCTAACTCTTCAATAATCTGTCTGGCTTGCGCCGACAGCATGAGGTCACGAGAACGTTCGACAACCATGGTGTCGCCCTCTCCGCCTTCTTCATCGAACTGCACGTCGCCCATTTCCACATCTTGAATCAGCGAGTTCGCTTCATCATCTAGTCGTAGCGCCTGGCGCAGCAACACGGCTTTCTTTTCGACCATCAACTCGCGTTGGCTTGCCAAAAACTTCAGATCAAACTCTTTTGTTGCCTGAATGCCGTCAGCAAATTCAGTTTTGATAATTGGCGGACGTGGTGGTGGTTCTGGCTTGCGCTTTGCTCGCAGAGCAGCCTCGCGTGCAGCTTCTTTTTCTGCGGCAAGCGCAATTCGGGCGGCTTCTTTTTCTTCTCGAAGTCGAGCCTTCTCTGCTTCCTGAGCGACTTTAAGTGCCAACTTTTCTGCAGCGATACGGGCCTTTTCCTTAGCAGCCTCTTTTGCGGCCAACGCCTTCATCTTCTGTTGCAGAGCAAGGTCTTTCTTGCGCTGCGCTGCAATCTTCTTGCGCTCCATTTCTTTTTCGCGCATTGCCTTCTTGCGAGCGGCCTCAGCAGCTTTCTTGGCTGCTGCTTTCTTTGCCAACTCGGCTTTCTTCATAGCAAGTGCCTTTTGCTCGGCAATCTTCTTTTGAGCAGCAAGCTTTTTGGCCAAATCGGCCTTTTTCTGAGCGGCGACTTTCTTCGCCAAATCGGCTTTCTTCTTCGCAAGCGCTTTTTGTGCCGCAATCTTCTTCTGAGCAGCGACTTTCTTTGCCAGATCGGCTTTTTTCTTTGCAAGCGCTTTTTGTGCCGCAATCTTCTTCTGAGCAGCAAGTTTCTTTGCCTGATCGACTTTCTTCTTCGCAGCCAGTTTCTTGGCCAACTCGGCCTTCTTCTTTACGAGTGCTTTTTGCGCCGCCGCCTTCTTGGCCTGCGTCTTTTTATTCAAGGCCTTTTTCTTTGCTGATGCTGATGGCATGTTTCCCTCTCGAACTTGGCGCTTTACCGTACTTGATCGACACCTATATGAACGGGATTCCCGTCCAAATCCCCTGTTGGGTCTAGGCCTTGGGCCCAGTCAATACGCTGTGCAAGGGTTTCAGAGGCAATGTAGGCCTCGAATTGGGACACTTGTGACTGTAGTAACTCTGGCAAACCGAGCGTCAACACAATGCGATCGGAAACCGCTAGCCCGGCTTCACGGCGAGCTTGTTGCACCATGCGAACAATGTCGCGTGCAGCACCTTCTGCCAACAACGCATCAGTCAACTCAATACTCAACAACACGATCCCCTGGCCATCGGCAAGGGCGGAACTCGCAATCGTTTCGGTGTCCCCAGAAGCAGCAACGAGCTTTATTTGAAACTCGTGCGGCTCGAGCGCTACACCACCAGCGATAACTTCATCGCCATTGATCGACCAGTCACCTTTTTTCACAGCAACAATAACTTTCTGAGTGTTAGCGCCAAGGCGAGGACCGAGTGCAGCCGGAATGAGTTGCAATTCATGCTTAGCTACTTGGCCAAGTTCAGTTGTGAGCGTCACTTTATGAACATTCACTTCGTCAGTGATAATCGAGATAAATGACTGCAACGCATTGGCCAATGGTGAAGCAACCGTAAGTTCCCCAAGTGGAAGTCGGACACGGCGCGAATGCACTTTGCGTAGCGACAGCGTTGTTGAACACACGTCGCGTACTTGATCCATCACTTTTTCAAGTTCATCGTCACTCGGCACAATGCTGGCGTCTGGCCAATCCTCCAAGTGCACACTTCGCTTGCCCGTAAGTTCTTTGTAAATCTTTTCGGTTGTCAATGGCAACAGTGGTGCCGCAATGCGTGTCAACACCTGCAACACAGTGTGCAATGTATCGATTGCTTCCCTATCGCCCTTCCAGAATCGATCGCGACTGCGACGAATGTACCAATTGGTGAGAACATCCAAAAATATACGTACTTGTTGGCAGGCATTGAAGATGTCGTATTGGTCCATCGACACCGTCGTGTCTTCAATGAGCCGCTTCAATTTTGAAAACACATAACGATCCAACACGTTCGATGAGTCGTAGCGAACTTCGCCAGTCATCGACTCGGCATTGGCGTACAACGATAAAAAATACCAACTGTTCCACATTGGCAACATCACTTGTCGTACCGTGTCGCGAATGCCTTCTTCGGTTACTGCAAAATCTGATCCCCGCAGAATCGACGAAGACAACAGATACCAACGCATGGCATCAGCGCCATATGTATCAAAAACTTTCATCGGGTCTGGATAGTTGCGAAGACTCTTGGACATTTTTGCGCCGTCATCACCCAACACAATTCCATGACTGACACACGTAGAAAAGGCAGGGCGATCAAACAAGGCTGTTGCCAAAACGTGCAGCGTGTAAAACCAACCGCGCGTCTGACCAATGTATTCAACAATGAAGTCACCGGGATAGTGCTGGTCAAACCATTCCTGATTTTCGAACGGATAATGCACCTGAGCGAACGGCATCGATCCACTCTCAAACCAGCAGTCAAGAACTTCTGGAACTCTGCGCATCATCGACTTTCCAGTTGGATCATCTGGGTTTGGTCGCACCAAATCATCGACGACCGGGCGATGTAATTCGGTGACAGTGACACCAAAATCACGCTCGAGGTCGGCAAGACTTCCGTACACATCGATGCGCGGATATGCGGGATCGTCACTGCGCCACACAGGGATCGGCGAGCCCCAAAAGCGATTGCGACTAATTGTCCAATCCCGTGCATTTTCAAGCCACTTGCCAAAACTTCCATGCTTTAAGTGATCGGGCACCCACGTGATCTCTTCATTCAGTGCAACCATGCGATCTTTCACGGCTGTCACATTGACAAACCAAGAGCTCACCGCCTTGTAAATGAGTGGCTTTCCCGTGCGCCAACAATGCGGGTACGCGTGGTCATAAGTTTCGTGACGCAACACAACACCGCGCGATTTGAGTTCACGAATAATCAATGGATTGGCGTCAAACACCAACATCCCTTCATACTCAGGCACTTCGCTTGTAAACAACCCACGACTATCGACTGGCACAACGAGCCCAATGCCGTTGTCGCTGCACACTCGTTGGTCATCCTCGCCAAAGCCAGGGGCTAAGTGCACTACCCCGGTTCCATCTTCAGTCGTTACGAAGTCACCCGCAATAATCCGAAATGCACCTGACTGATCGGTAAAGTACGGGAACATTGGCGTATACGTGCGACCAACAAGCGCAGAACCCAGCACCGAGTCGAGCATTTCTGCGCCCTCTAACTCTTTTTCATACGCACCAAATCGCGCTTCGGCCAAGATGTAAACAGTCCCGTTATGGCGCACTCGCACATAACTGACATCTGGAGCAACCGCAAGCGCCAAGTTGCTTGGAAGCGTCCATGGCGTAGTCGTCCATGCAAGTAATGATTCACCGGTTTCGAGGACAAAGCCAACAGTCAGTGCAGGATCTTGTACTTGCTTGTACGCGTCGTCCATGCGTGTTTCTGTATTCGACAAAGGTGTTTCAAGTGCCCACGAATATGGCAACACGCGAAATCCTTCGTAAATCAGACCCTTGTCCCACAGAGTCTTAAACGCCCACATCACACTTTCCATGTACGACACGTCGAGTGTTTTGTAATCGTTAGCAAAGTCGACCCAACGCGCTTGACGGGTTACGTAACGCTCCCAGTCACTTGTGTAACGCAGCACAGATTCTTTGCAGTAGTCGTTAAATTTCTCGATACCAAAATCGGTGATTGCTTGCCGTCCAGAAATTTCCAACTGACGCTCTGCTTCTGCTTCCGCGGGCAAACCATGACAATCCCATCCGAAGCGGCGCTCAACTCGCTTGCCCTGCATCGTTTGATATCGAGGAACAGCGTCTTTGACAAACCCTGTGAGCAGGTGACCGTAGTGCGGCAAACCGTTGGCAAACGGCGGTCCGTCATAAAACACATATTCGTTTACGCCGTTGGCACCAGCATCTCGCTGATCGATGGAAGCCTGAAACGTGTGATCGGAAGCCCAGAAATCGAGCGTCTCGTTTTCGACTGCCGGAAAGTTCGGTTGAGGATCAACCTTTGGATAAGTCACGGTGCGTCATTGTAAAGGCAAATACGCGCTACTGGCTTGATGCCTAGCAGCGAAGCAACATGCCTTGAACGACGATTTGCAAAAACAGCAACACCACAAGGGGCGAAAGATCAAACGGCCCGGCAAGCGGCAATGCCCGCCTCACTGGCACAAGCACAGGATCGGTCAGCATCATCACGGTTCGCACAACCTGGCCGAGAGGCCCGTTTGGGTTAGCGGGAAACCACGAGAGAATCACTCTTCCAATAATCAGAAATGTGTAGAGCTCTACAAGAGAGCAAAGCAAATTAATCACGGATAACGCGCGTGCCACGAGGTGTTAGCAGAAATACACCTGGTGCAATCTTTTCCATTTTGCCTTCGATGCCGTACGTTACTCCGCTTGCAAAATCAATCAGACGCCGCGCGATTTCTGAATCTGCAGCACCAATGTTCATAGCTACTGGCTGTCCGGACCTGAGCAAGTCGGCAATTTCTTTTGCTTGGTCATAACGAGTCGGACGAATTGCAACCGGCTCTGCAGTTGTCTGCGTCAGTTTGCGTACTGTGCCACCAGTGCTTGATCCACTTGGTCGCAATTGAACACTGGAGTCATCGCGTTGTGCTTGCGCGCGCACAGTTGTCGGCCTTGCAGCAGCGCGCGGACGAGGTGCTTCTTCGTATTCGTCTTCTATCTCGTCTTCGTAATCATCAACATATTGCTGGGGCTGTGCGCGTCGCACCGCTCCGCTACTTCGCGTATTACGAGCTGCAGGACGTTCTACAGCAATTGAAGCGTCGTAGTCGTCGTAGGCATCATCTGGGCCAAGACCCAAATAGTCCATAGCTCGTCGAAACATTGACATCGCCTAAATGTTACAACACCTGGCTAGATCGAACGTGGACGTTGACCAAAAAGCGCCGTTCCGATCCGCACCAACGTGGAGCCTTCCTCAACCGCAATCTCGACATCGGCCGTCATGCCCATGGACAATTGCGCAACCCCAAGATCGGCTGCCATTTGCCTCAACAGGCTAAAAGCGGAACGGGTCTTTACTGGGTCCATATCGGTCGGGCCAACAGTCATCAGTCCCGTGACATCCAGTCCACCTTGACGGGCCTGCTCCACAAGGGTTTTTGCCTCGGTTGGATCGCACCCACCTTTATCGCTCTCGTTGGTGGTGTTGACCTGCAACAACATTTCGCACCGCCCACCCGCTGCCCTACCGGCATGGCGTTTCACAAGTTCGGCCACAACCGCTGCCCTATCAACTGACTGCCAGACGTCGACAATGTCAATCAAGGACTTAATTTTGTTGGTCTGCAATTGTCCAATGAAATGGACGGGCAGCCGATCAACACGGTTAATTTGCTGCGATTTAGCAATTAATTCTTGGGCGTAGTTTTCACCAACTGCCTCACAGCCCGCAAACTTTGCGTCACCCCAAGCATCGATCCCAAAATTTTTGGTTACAGCAACGATGCCTACACCAACCCCACCTGCACGCACGATCCGGTCGCGTAGTTCGGCAACGCGAGTTGCGACAAGAGCTTGGGTCGTCATGATTGGGTTACGAGCTCGGCGACGTTCGCGCCAACCATCGAAAACGGTTACTTCAAAAAGTCTGGAACGTCAAAGCCATCGGAAGAATCACGCAATGGATCTTCGCCAGTACCAAACAACTCTTTGATGCGGCTTCCACGTGGTTCGCCACGAGTATCGGCACGACCATCGCCTCTTGACGACCTTGACAGACCTGCATCCGAACGATCAAACCCTGCCGCGATGACAGTCACTTGTACTTCGTCTTCAAGTTCATCATTGATAACAGTTCCGAAAATGATGTTGGCATCCTGGTGCGCCACAGCATGCACTATCTCTGCTGCTGCATTGAGCTCAAACAAGCCCATGTCGGACGGACCAGTGATATTGAGCAAAATGCCGCGAGCGCCCTCGATCGATGACTCGAGCAGAGGCGAGTTAATGGCTGCGGTTGCAGCTGCAATTGCACGATTATCGCCCTTTGCTTTGCCTGTACCCATCAAAGCGGTACCAGCATTTGTCAAAATCATTTTGACGTCCGCAAAGTCGGTGTTGATCAGACCAGGCGTAGTAATCAAGTTGGTGATACCAGCGACACCTTGCAACAAAACTTCATCGGCGCGCTTAAATGCATCGAGCAAACTCGTCTTTTCGGTGGCAACCGACAAGAGCCGTTCGTTCGGAATGATGATCAATGTGTCGACCTTGTCACGCAACTTGGCAATACCGGCTTCAGCTTGCATTGCGCGACGACGACCTTCAAATCCAAATGGACGAGTGACAATGCCAACAGTTAATGCACCAGCCGCACGAGCAATCTCTGCGATGATCGGCGCTGCACCAGTTCCGGTACCACCGCCTTCACCAGCGGTGATGAACACCATGTCTGCACCGCTAACAATTTCTTCGATGTCACTACGACTTGCTTCGGCGGCATCTTGTCCAATTGCAGGATCACTGCCCGCTCCAAGGCCGCGGGTAATTTCGCGACCAATGTCAATTTTGAAATCTGCATCGCTCATCAACAACGCCTGAGCGTCGGTGTTTACTGCCACAAATTCGACGCCCCTCAAATTGGAATCAATCATGCGATTGATGGCATTTACGCCCGCTCCACCCACTCCGATTACCTTGATAACCGCCAAAAAGTTTTGTGGTGCACCAGCCATTATGAACTCCTCCTACGAAGCATGAGCGACAACGGTATTGATTCTGTCACAGACGCCTATTCCTATGTTGGGTACAGGCTAGTTGATCATTCAGGCTGGCTGTGATCACGACTGCACTACTGGAGTCCCCGTTGATACATCGATACTGATGATCGAGTTGACATCCTGGCGGCGCAACAAGACCACCACATTGACGAGTTTGTTGCGCATGTCTACGGGTGCCCCAAAGTTGATAACCGTGCCTGTTTTAAGGGTCATCGTGATCTTTTCGGTACCGGCAACGCCCAAATGTTTGACCATTGGTGCAAGCTCACTAGGCAACGACATCGCCAATTGGCCAGCCGCCCTATACGCGGCAGCCGAACTCGCCCCTGCGGTCAAGTTTGGGCCGGTTCCTTCGATCCACATGTATTGCGTTGGTCGCCCCTCCACCACACTGAGCACTAAACCGTCTTCATCTATTACTCGAGCACGGTTATCTACACCCAAAAACCACGCAACAGGAATTCGCTCGTTTATCTGAATCAGGACGCGACTCGGAAGACTCGTCGTGATACGAGCTGTCTTAATCCATGGGTCGCTTTCAAGTCTTTCGCTTGCAGTTTTGGTATCAACAGTAAGAACTGACTTGCCCTTCAGCGATTCAGAAACACTTCTCACCAAAGCGGCATCTGCGTATTTTGCTCCCTCAACCTTCACAGTTCTCACTGCGACGATTGGAGATGCCAACACAATCAGTGCAACGCCGAGCGCGAGCACTGCGCTGAGGCCCAACGTCACGAGGCGCTTGCGCTTGTTGCCTCCAGTAATCCTGCTGACTATCTTGCCCAAAAATCGGCGCGAAACAATTAGCTCGCCCCACTGCGTGCCGACAATTATCTCGGCTTCTAGGTCTTGTGCGACATCATCATCGGTGATCAACACCCGAACCGACGTAGGTGCCTTATGCACGGATTGCGAATCGGTATCCGAAGGAAAATCACTTTCGGATGGCTGACGGAAATCTTCGTCAACAATAACAACACGACTTGGTGCAGTTGCAGCATCAGTCACTGGTGTTTCAATCGGCATCGTCACTTCTCGGGTTTTGATGTCGGTTACTGATGCGATCACCGGTTGCTCTTGTGTGTTTGAAGTTTCATCACCAAAAACCGCACGCAATTCGTCAAGCACTTCGGTCGGCACATCGAGTGGATCCTGAAAAGTTGTTGAGGTCAGCACCGAAATCGGCATAGAAGTGTCGGTAGAAACTGATGCGTTTGCGTTGCGATCAAAAATATGCTCAAGCCGTACTGTCGCCACGCTCGTGTCTGACTCACTTGTCAACACATCGACAAGCGATGGGTCCGTGGTCGCATCAAAACCAGCGAGGCGAATCTCGCTGCGCAAGTCGTAACCCGTCGACTCTTTGACCCGACGTCGAATCTCGGCCATCACCTGCACGACGTCCGACGCCAAACCGCCTTCATCGGCCTGAATAAAATTTGCATGTTTCTCTGAAACGTGGGCTGTTCCAATACGAAAACCGCGCATACCAATTTGGTCAATCAACGCTCCGGCAGAAACTTCACCCGGCACAGGATTCACGAAGACAGAACCTGCATTTTGGCCACCAGGTTGGTTCTCTCTTCGCCACTTCACAATCTCCGACAACTGAGTTTCTCCGGCATCCGAGTCTGTTGCCCAGCCCAAATTGAGCGTTGCCGACAAAACAACATGATGATCAGCAATTGCGGATCCTCTAAATCTCAGCCCCAAATCAACTGCATCCACATGGGCTTCGACGCCCCTCAACAAATGAAAAATGCGTGCTGATACAAGTGAAGAAGCCATGTCGGAACCATGGCCACCAGCGTTCATTCGCACTGCTCCGCCAATTGTGCCGGGCACACCCACACCCCATTCAAAGCCTTTCAGCCCGCGATGCACGCTCTGCCGAGCGGCGACTGGCAACAACACCGAGCCTCCAAAAAGGGCAATCGGCTCAACGTCAAGGCCTCCATCTGCACCGTCCGACCTGTCGGGCAAGTCGATGTACTCCAAAAAACTTCCGAACGTGATCGCCAAACCTGCAAAGCCATTGTCGGCGATCAGCATGTTGCTCCCTCTGCCAATCACCAGCAGCGGCAAGTCAACCTGAGCCAAAACAGCGCTAATAGCCTCCAAATCTTCTATTGATTGCACGTGAACATGCAGCGCCGCATTACCACCGACTCGATACGTCGTAAATTGCGCTAACGAAACATCAGTGTGAGCACGTTTTCCAAACAACTCAGTTGCCAACTGCAGTTCTGCAATTGTTGCGGGGCGCTTAAACGACCGAGGCGTATTCATCGCACTAACTCTTGCGTGTTTCGATAGCGCGCTTACTCTGGCGCAACGAAATCACTTCGTCAGGAAGCTGGGCAACATCACCGCAGCCCATTGAAATACAAAGATCACCGTTGATGAGCGTAGATGCAAGAAAACTCACGAGATCTTCCCGTAGCGCAATCCACTCAACTCTTTTGTCCGGGTGCATGTCTTTGATCGCATCAACAACAAGTTTGCCAGTTACACCAGGTATCGGCGTGGTACCCGAGGAATAGATGTCGGTAATCACAACGACATCGGCATCACCAAATGCATCCGCATAGGCGCCAGACATCACGCTCATCCGATTGAATCGATTTGGTTGAAAGACTGCCACCACCCGATCCCAACTGTCCGTTGCATCACGCGCACCGCGCAACACAGCAACAATTTCGTTCGGTAAATGTGCATAGTCATCCACAAAGGTGACGCCGTGATCAACACCTCGCAGATCAAAACGTCGCGCAACACCACGAAAGCTGCTCAATGCCTGAGCAGCAACTTCAAAATCCACACCAAGTTCCATCGCCATTGTTAATGCCGCCGTGGCATTAAGCACGTTGTGCTCACCGCGCAATGGGACTCTTACTGACCCAACCAATACATGTTGCGCTATCGAGCCGGATTCCCGGGTCTCAATGTCGAACCGACAACTTCCATCAGCAAACACCACGTTGACAGCTCGTACATCCGCATCGACGCCCAAACCATAGGTTCTGCACGATTGTGTTGACGCAATCTTTGCGCACACAGCATCATCGGCACACAGCACCTTTGGTCCAACTATCTTTGCGACAAATTGCTCAAAGCTTTCGACGATGTTGTCGAACGTCGCAAAATGATCAAGGTGATCAACGTCAACATTGGTGAGTATCGATCCAAAAAGTGGTAAAGCCAAATGTGTCGAATCACTTTCATCGGCTTCGACCACCAGATGCTGCCCACTCCTCCAGCCGGCACCCAGATCAAGGCCGTGCACGTCCCCACCGATAACAAAACTTGGATGCAGTTCCGCTGTTGTCAAGATATGCATCAGCATCGCCGATGTCGTTGTCTTGCCGTGCGTGCCAGCGACCGCAACCGATTGCTTAAGTACGCAGATAGCGCTCAGCATCTGTGCTCGGCTCAGAATTGGCACAGATTGTGACGCAGCAGCAACTAGCTCGATATTGGTTGCTGGGATTGCAGTTGACGCCGTCACCGCATCACAACCCTGCACCGCTGCAGCATCATGTCCGACGCTGATGCTCACGCCGAGAGCACGAAGACGGTCCAACACTTCGGATTCATGAATGTCGCTGCCGGAGACCTGATGACCCATTTCGGATAACACCTGAGCGATGGCATTCATACCTGGGCCACCAATACCTATGACATGAATTCGTCGCGGCTTACTCAGATCAAAAAACAGATTGTTGTTCATCGAGCCACCGACTCTGCCGCAGCATCAATCACTTGGGCAATTGAACAATTGCGATGTACATCTCCAAGTTTCCTTGCTACGTCTGAAATTTGCATCCGCTTCGCGTCATCGGTCACTAGTTCAATTATTTGACGCTGAAAA
>JBIKID010000125.1:0-2980 GCA_044361815.1 Ilumatobacteraceae bacterium
GCCCCATCAAAGGGCTCAACCAAAAAACCAAAGCGCGTCGGTCGTGGTATCGGCGGTAAAGGTGGCAAGACTGCAGGTCGTGGTACCAAGGGTCAGTACGCCCGTAACACGGTTGCCCGTGGTTTCGAAGGTGGACAGATGCCGCTCAAGCAGCGCGTACCAAAGTTGAAGGGTTTTAATAACCCGTTCCGCGTTGAGTACTACGCCGTCAACCTCGACGTCATTGATGCTTTGAATCTTGACGAAGTCAATCCAGCCGTACTTGTGCAACGCAGTGCTGCGCACAAGGGAACGCTGATAAAAGTATTGGGCCGTGGCAAAATCACCAAGGCAGTCAAAGTTTCGGCACATGCCGTTTCCAAGACAGCCGAACAGGCGATCATTGCAGCTGGCGGAAGCGTCACGATTGTGGCAATGCCGCACAAGGGTCCTCGTCCAGCCGCCAAGGGCAGCCAGTTCACCAACCGCTAGTACTGTTTTTCGGATACTTCCGATAAAAAACGCTGACTAGGAAACAGGAGCCACAACGATGTTGTCCAATGTGAAAAACATCTTCAAAGTGGAAGATCTTCGCAACAAGCTGATGTTTACATTTGCCATGGTTGCGGTCTATCGCTTTGGTGCCGCGTTGCGTGTGCCAGGTATCGATTCGCAAGCCGTGCGTCAGTTGCGTGAAGCATCCGACTCACAAGGTGCGCTTGGATTCCTCAACTTGTTTTCTGGTGGGGCCTTCGGAAGCTTTTCGATCTTTGCACTTGGCATCATGCCGTACATCACTGCAAGCATCATCATGCAGGTGCTTGGTGTTGTGATTCCAAAGCTTGAGCAGTGGCAGCAAGAGGGTGCAGTTGGTCAGCGCAAGATCACGCAGTGGACTCGCTATTTGGCGATTGCAATTGCAACTTTGCAAGGTGCCGGACTGACTTTCATTTTTGGTCAAGGACGTGGCTCAGCATTCTTTGGGGGAGCAACTCAGGCGCCAGACGTTGTGTTGCTCGATCCATTTATGCCACGAGCATTGCTCGTGATTCCATCACTCGTTGCGGGTACAGCACTGTTGATGTGGGTTGGCGAATTGATCAGTCAACGCGGTATCGGCAATGGAATGTCGATGATGATTTTTGCGTCGGTCGTAAGCGGTTTGCCGTATAACTATTACTCATTGCTGCAAAGCAAAAAGACCATCACGTTCATCGTTCTCGTAGCTGTATCGATTGGTATTTTGTTCGCAGTTGTGCGAGTCGAGTTGGGTCAGCGTCGTATTCCTGTGCAATTTGCCAAACGAGTTGTAGGCCGGAAGATGTATGGCGGTCAAAACACCTACATTCCGCTCAAGGTCAACCAAGCTGGCGTTGTGCCAATCATCTTTGCAAGCTCCGTGTTGTTGTTGCCGGTGTTGATGTCAAACATGCTTGGAAGTGCCCAAGGTTGGCGCGGTTCGGTTGCTGGTTTTGTGAACAACTACTTGGTAAACAGCCAAAACATGCTGTACATCTCGATCTTCTTCCTGTTGATCATTGCGTTTGCATACTTCTATAACTCGATCGCATTCGATCCAATCCGTCAAGCCGATCAATTGCGAAAGCAAGGCGGTTTCATTCCAGGTATCCGACCAGGACCACAAACTGAAAGCTTCTTTGCGAAGACTGTCAACCGGATCACCTTGCCTGGTGCTCTATTTGTGGCCTTCATTGCTATTTTGCCGTACATCATTTTGTGGGTCGGAGACGTGCAGTCGTTTCCATTCGCAGGCACCACCGTTTTGATTGCAGTGGGTGTTGCGCTCGAATTGATGCGCCAGATCGATAGCCAACTTATGCAGCGCAACTATGAGGGTTTCTTGAAGTGACGCTTTCCTAAAAGGAAACGCCTTCAGAAATTTCATCGAACAGGGACATCATGACAACAGCAGTGCGCATCATCATGCTCGGTCGCCAGGGTGCGGGCAAAGGCACACAATGCCGATTGTTGTCGGAGCACTTCGGTGCACCACATATTTCAACTGGCGAAATGTTGCGCAGTGCAATCAGACAAGACTCCGTTGTCGGTCGAGCAGTTAAAAAGGTTCTAGACGAGGGGGATCTTGTCGAAGACTCACTGATGGTCAGTCTTGTGCGGGGCCGCATCGGCGAAGCAGATGCACGAGTCAACGGCTACATCTTGGATGGTTTTCCACGCACAGTTGGACAAGCAACTTCATTTGATCACATCACTGAAGTCCGCCCAATCGACGTCGTGATAAATCTGGAAGTTAAGCGCGAATTGGTGTTGAGCCGGTTGTCGGCGCGGCGCACATGCGAGCAATGTGAAGCCAACTACATCTCGGACGGCAATGATCCAAAGCCTTGGAAGTGCACCAAATGTGGCGGTCTTGTACACCAACGTGATGACGACACGCCTGAGGCGATCAGCCATCGGCTCGACCTCTATGACTCTTTGACCTCACCATTAATCGACTACTACACAAGCAAATCAAGGCTTGTGGTCGTGGATGGCCTTGGAACAACCGAGGAAGTCTTTGAGCGCCTGACCGCTGCAGTCAAAGCGGCTCAAGCCTAAGAATTTGGGGAAAAAGTACCCACAGACATTGGTTTAGGGGTTTTGGGGTGGGATTATGCGGCGGTAGCATAACCCTTCGCCTTTTGGGAGGATTATCGCCCTCTTGGCTTGTGTCCGTGCGTTTTGAGGAGAAAGTTCTGCCAAAAAATAAAGAAGACGCGATTGTGCTGGAAGGCGTAATCACCGAGTCATTGCCCAACGCAATGTTTCGTGTCGCACTTGATAACGGACACACAGTGTTAGCTCACATTTCCGGGAAAATGAGAATGAATTACATTCGCATTTTGCCGGGGGACAAAGTCCAAGTTGAGCTAACGCCATACGACCTCACCAGAGGTCGAATTACCTATCGACATAAATAAGCAACCACCAGAGGCATTCACAGTGAAAGTAAAACCGAGCGTTAAAAAAATCTGCGAAA
>JBIKID010000015.1:0-23432 GCA_044361815.1 Ilumatobacteraceae bacterium
ACCAAATAGCGATTTGACCCAATAAACAATTGAGGCGACGCCGGGAATCGAACCCGGTTACGGGGCTTTGCAGGCCCATGCCTAACCATTCGGCCACGTCGCCGTAGACAAGCTACGCCTGCAGGCTACAGGGATATATAAAGCGAACCTTCTGCAGAGTCGTACTTCGTTACGCTGTTGTGATGCCTAACGAGCAACCAAAAGTGCAACCAGAGACGACGGCAATCACTTCAGGTCGTGATTCTTCCGGATCGCTTGCCCCCACACTTTGGTCATCGACCACTTGGCAATCGGCTGGGCTCGATGACTCTACGAAGCACGCTCTAGCAACACACAAAAACGGAAACTACGCCCGTTACTCGAACCCAACAGTTCGTTCTTTCGAAGAAGCTATCGCTCAGATGGAAGGCGCTGAGGATGCGCTCGCATTTGCGTCCGGAATGGGTGCCGTCAGTAGCGTAATTTTGGCTTTGTGTTCAAGTGGCGATCACATTGTGGCCCACAACCAGCTGTATGGCGGCACCATCGCATTTCTAAATGGCCCATGCGCACGACTTGGTATCGATGTGACATATGTAGATGGCTCTAAACCAGGTGCACTTGCTGCAGCCGTTCGGCCAGGCAAAACCATGTTGGTTATTGCAGAGTCGCCATCCAACCCGCAAATGGGCCTTGTTGATTTGGCTGAACTTGGCGCAATTAAAGGCCCATTCACTCTCGTTGATTCAACATTGGCAACGCCACTTGGCCAACAACCACTCTCACATGGCGTGTCGCTCGTATTACATTCTGCGACCAAAGGCATCGCTGGCCACAACGATGCAATGCTCGGTGTTGTTGCAGGTGAAAAAGAATTGATTGATTCAATCTGGAGCTACTCAGTGATGCATGGAGCAACGGCATCACCGCACGATGCGCTCAATGGCTTGCGCGGTATTCGCACACTCGGCGTGCGTATTGCGCACCAATGCGAAAGCGCACTAGCCATTGCAACATTCTTGTCTTCGCACAAGCAAGTCACAGCAGTTCACTACCCCGGCCTGGCTTATCACCCGCAACACGCGCTCGCTGCCAAGCAGATGCGCAAATTTGGTTCGGTACTTTCATTTGAAATTGCTGGTGGCAAAGATGCAGCACGCAAAGTTCTTGACGCATTACAGATCGTGCGTCCAGCAGTTTCGTTTGGTGGCCCAGAGACTTTGATCTGTCACCCAGCATCCAGCACACATATCGGTGTAGACACAGATGCGCAGCTAGCGAGCGGCATTACAGATTCAATGCTGCGATTGTCGATAGGGCTCGAAGCAACGAGCGACATCATTGCTGATTTGCAAAACGCGCTGAAATAGCGCGCGGGGTTTAACGCTCTTCTTTGAAGATGACGTGCTTGCGTACGACTGGGTCGTACTTCTTGAGCTCTAGACGCTCGCGGGAGTTGACCTTGTTCTTGCGGGTCACGTACACGTAGCCAGTGTCGGCTGTTGAACGAAGCTTGATGATTGGACGCTTGTCCTTAGATTTTGCTGCCATGACCTAGATGCTCAGACTTTCTGACCGGTAGCGCGGATGTCGGCGACGATGCGCTCGATACCCAACTTGTCGATTGTGCGAAGACCCTTGGAGCTCACGTTGAGTGTGATCCAGCGCTTCTCGGATGGAAGCCAGAAACGCTTCTTGTGGGCGTTGACCTTCCACCAGCGATTGGTCTTGATATTTGAGTGGGAGACGGTATGGCCCGTACCCGGACGCTTTCCGAGGACATCACAGCGATTTGGCATTGGACAAGTATAGACAGGGAATATGCCCCGCTACACTGTGAGACTTATGAAAAAGGAAACACATCCCGAGTACCGCTTTGTTGTCTTTGAAGATGCCTCGGCAGAGTACCGATTTTTGACCCGCACAACCATGAATCCAGATCCTTCCAAGACCACGGTCTGGGAAGATGGACAGACATACCCGTGCGTGCAGTTGGACATTTCCAATGCCAGCCACCCATTCTTTACTGGTCAGATGAAGATCATCGACTCCGCAGGTCGCGTTGAGCGCTTCAACAAGCGTTATGGCACCCGCAAAAAGACTGTTGTCAAGAAAGAACCAGCACAAAAATAGGTTCTGGTTCTAGCGCTTGCATTATGCGAGCGAGTTAATGATTGATGCAAGTCCCTCTACTGTTGTGCGAGGATTGACTATGCACATGCGCAAGACGGTTTCGCCATCCCATGTACTTGGCACCACAAAAGCAAGACCTTCACCCAAAATGCGGTCACTCCACATCTGATACTGCTCGGGTGTCCAGCCAATTCGTCGAAACACAATGACCGACAACTCAGGCTCAAGCACCAACTCCACATGCTTGGCGTCGCGAACCAACTGAGCACCTTGGTGAGCAACCTTGAGAGTTGCTTCCATGGCCTCGGTATAGGCCTCCGTGCCGTGCATCGCGAGGCTGAACCAAAATGGCAAACCTCGAGCACGACGGGATAAGTGATGCGCGAGGTCGGCTGGATTCCACGCCTCGTCGCGCACCTCACCGTCTTGTTGTAATACATCCAAATATTCAGCGTGTTGAGTATGAGCATGACGAGCTTCAGCAGGGTTGCGATAAATCAGCGCACATGAGTCATACGGACCAAACAGCCACTTGTGTGGATCAACGATCATGCTGTCGGCGTGTTCGATGCCATTGAACAAATGCCTTACACTTGGAGCGCACAACGCGGCAGCACCGTAGGCTCCGTCAATATGCAGCCAAGTACCAATTGCATGAGCGACTTTGGCGATTCCTTCGAGGTCATCGACGACACCAACATTGGTCGTACCCGCAGTTGCGACAATGGCACAAATTCGCTGCAGTTCAGTTTCACTGAGTGACGACAAAAACCTTTGCATCGCTACCCCATCGGTACGGCCTCGTTGATCGGCTGGCACTTTAAGAACATCTGCGTCCATCACCTTTGCCGCTTGCTCCACAGACGAGTGCGATCCACCGGAAGCAATAATCAGTGGTCGAGTGCGATCAAGCGCACCACCGGCACGATGTCGCCAACGCCAACGAGCAGCGATGAGTGCCGACAAGTTACCTGCCGTACCTCCGGCTACAAACACACCACCCGACTCTTCAGGCATACCCGCCATGTCGGAAACCCACTTGATCGCTTGGTTTTCGGCGTACACCGCACCAGCACCTTCAAGCCATGAACCTGCATAAATATTCGATGACGCAACAACTAGATCGAACAATACCGAACTCTCGGTGGGTGCACCTGGCACAAACGATAAGAACAACGGGTGATCAACGCTGATGCAAGATGGAGCGAGTTCTTCCACGAACTCTCGCAATACATCTAGCCCATTGCGACCCTCTGGCTTGATGGTTTGCCCAACAATTTGTTGCAGTTCGCTGAGCGAGTAGGGCTTGTCGAGCGGAGGCGGATCCATCTTGACGCGTTCCATTGCATACTTGACAATCGCAATCGCCAGCTCGGCACTTTCTTCATCATAAAAGTGCATTAATTGTGGTTTGGAAATATCACTCATTGAAAATGCTTACTTGCCCATTGCTTTGCGCACGGCATCACGTGTTGGCAACGATGGAACGGCTCCACGAACTGTTGTAGCGAGCGCACCGGCAACTGCACCCACGCGAGCGGCATCACTGATTGTTGCTCCGCGGGCAATTTCGGCACTCACTGCACCAATAAATGCATCTCCGGCGCCGACTGTGTCGACCGCAACAACTTTGTGTGCGGCAATATTTGTTTCAGAAGATGCCGTGTTGATCAAAGCACCCTTTTCTCCGAGCGTCGTCACCACAGTCACAACGCCTGCCGAAAGCAATGCGTGTGTCCCGCCGCACGCAGCAGACTCCGTCTCATTAGGAACAATCACATCAACCAGCGACAAGATCTCTTCAGTCAACGACTTATATGGTGCAGGATTCAGCACAGTCACTGCCCCGCCCTTACGAGCCGCAGTAAGTGCTGCAGCCACAGTTGCAAGAGGAATTTCGAGTTGCATCAGCAATACGTGCGATGTTGGAAGAACTAGTGGATTTTGCGCAACGCCAACCTGCGTATTGGCACCCGACACCACGACTATTTCGTTCTCACCTCGACTATCAACGTTGATAAATGCACGACCTGTCGGCATGTCGACAACTCGCAACATCGTCGTGTCGATCCCTTCGGTTTCGAGTACGCCGCGCAAAAATACCCCTGCATCGTCGTTGCCCACACAACCAACAAATGCCGTGCGTGCACCCATGCGAGCGCAAGCCACAGCCTGATTGACGCCTTTGCCTCCTGCGTGCTCCGCATAATCAAGCGCAACAATGGTTTCACCAGGCTTTGGAAGATGGTCAAGAGTTGCAACCAAATCTAGATTGGCGCTTCCGACAACCACGACGTCGAATGCAAAATCTTTAGGGGTCGTACTCACCTCTCTACTGTGGCACATCACTGAGCCAAAACAGAAGAACATAGATAAACAACTAGAGTCTTTCGGATGACATCTTCAAATAGCCCAATCCCGATGATCATTGATTGCGACCCTGGCCACGACGATGCCATAGCGCTCGTAGTGGCTGCTCGTCATGCCAATGTGCTTGGAGTAACGACAGTTGCTGGCAATGCACCAATAAGTGCGACCACCCGTAATGCGCGCATCGTGCTTGACATGATCGGTTCATCCGCACCGCTGCATCAAGGTTCGCACCGACCTCTCGTTGCACCGCCACGACATGCTGCGTACATTCACGGCCAAAGCGGGCTTGATGGAGCTGACCTACCCGAGCCATCTGGTCCGGCAGATTCAGAAGATGCAGTGGGTTTCATCATCGACACTTGTAGAGCAACGGAAGGTGTGTGGTTGGTGCCTGTGGGCCCATTGACCAATATTGCACTAGCGCTGCGCAGCGCACCCGACATTGCGCACCACATTGCTGGTATCTCTCTCATGGGTGGTGGTTCATTCGGTAATCGCAGTGCAGCAGCCGAGTTCAATATTTGGGCAGACCCAGAAGCAGCCGCGATGGTCTTTGAATACGGTGGCAAATTGATCATGAGTGGTCTCGACGTCACCCACAAACTGCAAGCGACTCCAAAGCGCATCGAAAAGGTTCGAGCACTACCCGGTCATCTCGCTTCGGTACTCGCCGACTTGTTTGTTTTCTTCTCTGATGTCTACGTCAGCCGACACGACAATATGGAAGGTGGTGCTGTGCATGATCCGTGCGCAGTTCTTGCTCTTACACATCCGCACCTATTCACTACCAAACCTCAACACGTCGTCATCGAACTCAATGGCGAACACACGCGTGGCATGACGATGATCGATCAGCGTGGGCTTATTGAACGCCTCAACCCAAACTGTGAAGTGGTGTGGGATGTAAAGGCCGAAGAAGCCTTTGATGTAATTGTTCAGGCCATCGGCCACTATTCGAAGTAGTTACTTGCTCCAGCTAAGCAATTTTTCGACATCACTAAAGTCGAATGGGTCTGAACAAGTCAAAATGATGTGCTCGGCTCCGACCTCTTTGTACTGAGCGAAAATTTCGGGCGTCACTTCTTTTGGATAGATAGCAACAGTTCGCTCGATCTCGCGAGGATTACGACCAACTTTTGCGCACCATTCATCCAAAATCTTGATCTTGTTGCCGTAGCTCTCTGGCGGACCAAAGTAGTTGTACTGATTGGCATGCTCCGCAACAAGGCGCAACGTCACCTTTTCGCCACCGCCGCCAATCATGATTGGAATCGAGCCGTTGACGGGCTGCGGGTTGAGCTTTGCCAAACGTGATTTGATGACCGGCAAACCAGCCTCGAGTAACTTAAGTCGTTCGATGGCGGTACCGAAGTGATATCCGTACTCGGTGTAGTCGCGCTCGAACCAACCAGAACCAACACCTAAAACAAAACGGCCGTTGCTGATGTGGTCAATAGTGCGCGCCATGTCGGCAAGCAGTTGTGGGTTGCGATACGTAAAGCACGAAACAAGCGCACCAATTTGTGCGTGGCACGTATCGGCTGCCATCGCGGCGAGCAGTGAGTAGCACTCAAAATGTGTAGCTTCTGGGTCACCAGACAATGGGTAAAAGTGATCCCATGTCCAAATACTGTCAACGCCCATTGCGTCAGCCGTCTTCCATGCCTTGCGCATTTCCGCAATAGAAGTTGCTTGTGGCCAGAGTTGTACACCAATTCTCATTCGAAACTCTCTCTCGTAACTAGATGAATCTTTTGAGTATTGCAAACTTGCGCTTGGTGTACGGCGGATACGCAAGTGGCGCGTCTACGCGTGTTGAGCGCTTAAGGACTGGTTTGAGATGTTGAAATGTATCTACTCCAGCGCGACCGTGATACGCACCCATGCCACTCTCGCCTACTCCGCCAAATGGCAAGAACGGTCCGGTCATATGGAAAATTGTTCCGTTGACAGTGACTCCGCCGGATGTGGTGCTGGCAACAACTTTGTCATTCACTTTCTGATCTTCAGCAAAGACGTACAACGCGAGCGGATGTGACCGAGCGTTGACGAAATTGATGGCTTCATCGATTGACTGCACAGTGAGCACTGGCAAAATAGGTCCAAAGATTTCTTCTTGCATCACCGAGTCACTAGCACTTACATCAACTAATACTGTTGGAGCGATATAGCGCTGTTGCTCATCGGTTTGTCCACCAATTGCAATCTTCCCAGATGTCAACATTGCTTTCAGACGCGAAAAGTGGCGCGGGGATGAGATGCGCGCGAAGTCTCCACTCTGCTGTGGATCGGCGCCATAAAAATCATCAACAGATTTGCGAATCTCGTCAACAAGTTTGTCCGCAATCGAGGCATGTGCGAGAACATAGTCGGGCGCAACGCATGTCTGACCAGCGTTTACATACTTGGCCCACGCAATTCGACGACCAGCAATAGCTAGGTTGGCCGACTTATCAACGATGGTTGGGCTCTTGCCACCCAACTCGAGAGTGACCGGTGTGAGATTTTCGGCAGCGGCGCGCATGACCACACGACCAACTGTGCCGTTGCCGGTGTAGAAGATGTGATCAAATTTCTCGGCCAGCAACTGCGTTGTTTCTGGCACTGCACCCTCAACAATCGCAATTGCGTCATTATCGAAATATTGCGGCACAAGTTTTCCAAGTAGCGCAGATGTAGCCGAAGAAACCTCAGATGGCTTCATGACGACTGCGTTGCCAGCAGCAATTGCGCCAGCAACTGGGATCATGAGGAGCTGAATTGGATAGTTCCATGGAGCAATCACCAAGACCACACCCAATGGCTGTGGAATGCGGTGCGAACTACCTGGCAACGAAACCAGCGGTGTACTTACCTTGCGAGGCTCTGTCCACTTCTTAAGATTTTTAATGATCAGCTCGATCTCAGTGATCGAAAAGCCGATGTCGTAGAGCCAGGCTTCCTCTGGACCACGTCCGAGGTCCTGCTTGAGAGCAGCAGAGAACTCATCCGTATTTTCTCGCAACATCTTGATCATGCTCAACAGTTGGGCTTTGCGCCAAGCGAGTGGACGCGTCTTGCCAGACTCAAATGCTGTACGCGCGGTAGCTACTACTTGAGAAATCATTCGAGCGGACGACGAGATTCGAACTCGCGACCCTCACCTTGGCAAGGTGATGCTCTACCACTGAGCCACGTCCGCAAAACCGGTAATTGCCTTACTTATCTAGAGAGATGAGTTTAGCAGGGGGTCTGCTGTGGTCAACACGTCGCGATTAATTGATTCTTTGGTGCCATAACGCACTACTCCAGCCAATGATGCGAGCACCACTGCCCCGCCGATGAACTGCACAAGGTTGATTCGTTGCTCGAAAACCAGCCACGCGCTAATCATGGAGAGAACTGGCATGAGAAGAGAAATCAATGACGAGGTTGAAGCAGGTACGAACTTCTGAGCCCACACCATCAATGTGTGTCCTACAGTGCCCGTAAAACACGTCATAAGCACGATTAACCCAATGTCGCGAGCTGTCACCATGCCGAGATCGGTTGAAGTCGCAATAGCCCACGGAGCGACTACCAGAACTTGCGAAACACTGACTCCGAAGATGAATGCCCAAGCGCCCACCCCATCGGTACGAACCTTTTTGCAGGCTACGAAATAGCCGGCCCACATAATGGCGTTTATCAGTGCATAGACGTCTCCGCGAATCGTTGCACCACCAGAACCATTTGCGCCTAACACAATCGCGCAAACTCCTGCAAAACTCACCGCAGCTAATACAACTTGAACAAATCGAATGCGCTCACCCAAAAACTTTGGAGCTGCCAACAACACCAATGCGGAGGATACATCGCCAATAATTGTTGCGTTGGCAACGGACGTTACCTTCAATGCGGTAAACCCACTGATCGTCGAAAGCCCAAAGAAGATGCCAGGCCAAAATGTAATCTTCATCACGTGTTTAGTAATCGACACTCTGCGCAATTTTGCAATTGCAAACAACAAAGGTGGCCAAAAAATAACACGATAAAAGATTGTTGTGTTTATTGAAACACCGATACTCAACGTGATTACTGGACCGAAGCTCCACACCAGCACTGCCGCAAACACCGCCAAAATCGGCGCAGACTGCACGCGCGCGAGGATCAGGTTCATGAAAAACTAGCTACTTGCGAGCATCTGGTGGTCGCAAATCGATACGCAACACCAAAATGCCGTCTTCAATAGACGCGTCTGCATCACCGATCATTGCAAAGTCTTGAAAGTCGGACTGTGCTTGTTGCAAGAACATCTGTCGTTCTTCACCAGCCACTGGAGGTAGCGGGCGACGTTTCACCGCGTCCGCTCGTTCTTTGTATCGAGCGATCATTTCGGAAGGTTCAAATGTGGCCATGAGTCAAAACTACCTCTCTACTACTTGAGCAACGGATCAATGACGTGTCGTGGGGATTCAGGCACCGGTGTTTCGACGACCCGCTGCGGACGACCAACCGGCTTGCGCGGTTCGGCTCTCACAGGTTTTGCGACAGGATTCCTACCTACGCTGACACGCACCGCGTCAAGCATTACAACTCGTTGTGCTTCATCAGCCTTTCCGTACGCGGCATCGCTCATGATCTCAAGCGGCGCAAGAGCGGGAGACTCCGGTCTTGCCTCATTCCAAAACCACCAAGTCAAGCGCACGAGTGCACCACCAGCCACAATGCAAATCAGCGCAATCAAAGTCGTTACTCCAAACATGATGTTTTATAACCTACCCCAGCAAGCAATACTGAGAGCATGATTCGGGGGTTACTCAACGTTGCAAGCAGTGCGGTATTCATTTCGTTGCTTGGATCTGCGATGTGGTGGGCTCGCCACGGCGAAAGGCAATGGACTTCGGCGGACGGATTGCGTTGCATTTGCCAAATGCGTATTTCTGGCGACGGCCTTGAATACCCCTGGCGAGAAGTACGACTACTGATCATTCCAAATTTATGTGCAGTTGCTGTGACGGCCAAGGGGCACCGCGGAAAACCCTTTCGAGGAACATGGAATCTGATCGGGATACCACACGCATCATTAGTCGCCGACGTTAAGCACGATCAACAGACTTTTGCCGCACACAAGCAGGGCGACACCGAGCAAACTGCAATTGTGCGAATCGCATCACTGAGCGCAAGCGCAGCGATTATGCGAAATTGTCTTCCAAAAACCTCTTGATTGGTGGGCCAACTTGATCGAGATTGATCAAGAATGCATCATGCCCGTGAGGTGAATCGATTTCGACATATTCGGCAACGGTTCCTTGCGCAACCAAAATGTCGCGAATCTGTTTTTGCTGGTATGTCGGGTACAAAATATCGGACGAGATACCCAACACGAGCGTGTTTGCCTTAACGCGACTCATTGCCTTATCCAAGCCACCACGACCACGCGCAACATCGTGCAAGTCCATCGCCTTGCCAATGATCAAATAGCTATTTGTGTCAAAGCGACGAATCAATCGATCACCATGGTGGTCAAGATAACTCTCCACCTCAAACCTGTCCCACAAACCTAAGCCGTTGTAATCGGCGTCCATGTCGGCTAAGTCTCGCCCAAATCGATCGCTAAACACGTTGTCCGATCTAAACGTAACTTGCGAAACCATGCGCGCAATCGAAAGTCCTTCCCATGGGCCTTCACCAATTGCAGCGTCGTAGTACTCACCGTTATTCCATTTTGGATCGAGACGAATAGCGCGGCGGCCAATTGCACCCCACGCAATTTGTTGTGCGGTCGAATGCGTACATGTCGCCACTGGGATAATCGTCTTGACACGATCCGGAAATGTCACAGCCCACTCGAGCACTTGCATGCCGCCCATAGATCCGCCAACAATGCTGTGCCACTGAACGATCCCAAGCATGTCGGTGAGGCGCAACTGAGCACGCACCATGTCGCGAACCGTGATTACAGGAAAACGTGAACCATATGGTTTGCCATCAACCGGATGTGCCGAAGCTGGCCCTGTTGATCCCTGACAACCACCGATGACGTTGCTGCAAACTACAAACCATTTGTTTGTATCGATGTATTTGTCCGGACCAATCACACCCTCCCACCAACCAGGAGTTGGGTGACCGTCCTCAGCAGGACCAGTTGCATGACTGTCACCTGTCCATGCATGGCATAACAAAATTGCGTTACTGCGATCTGCGTTGAGAGTGCCCCAAGTTTCATAGGCAATGGAAACTGAATTAAGTTGCGTGCCACCATCGAGTGCGAACGGACGGTCGACAGGAAAATGAGCGAACTGTCTAGACCCAATAGGCAGCGAAGGCTGCCATGCTCCTGTGGGTGGATAATCATGTCGGGTCATAAAAAAATTCCTTCTGGCTCGCCCAACTGAGCCGGCCCGTTGCTTCGTCTACACGACGAAACCACATCTCCCATCCTTGCGGATGAGATGGCACCGTGGGCGTGACCCCGGTTGCCGGACCAATTGGTCTCTCCTGATGCAACTTGTAGTGCACCACCGGCCCGGTCGAGCAGACCGAGACGATGTTGCCTAAACAACGATACCTGCCGATATCGTGGTTGCACCACAGTGGGCGGAGTTGGTGCTGTGTACTCGGGCGGCCTTGCAGGTCGCGACCGGAGGGTCGCATGCGCAATTATCTTTCACCTCTCGCAGAGGCTCGTGAAATCTCTCCAAAAGGCTTCGGCAGTTTTGCGGTCATCCCAATACCACTAGGCACCATAATTGCCACATTTGGGGGAACGATTGTAAATCGGACCAACTTCGAGTCCTACCCGCTCGAGCAACGTAGCCGTTCAATCCAGATTGACGAAGATCAGTTTTTGCTCGGTCCAGAGATGCGCGAATCAGGCGACTCCATCAATCATTCATGCAACCCAAATTGCTATTTGCGCAATGCGACACAACTGATCGCCATGCGAGAACTTGCTCTCGGCGAAGAACTCACATATGACTACGCAACGAGCGATGCGTCCGACTATGACGAATTTGATTGTGCATGCGGATCAGATGAGTGTCGTGGTCGAGTTACCGGCAATGACTGGCTGATTCCAGAAATACAGAATCGATACAACAAATCTTTTTCACCATACATACAACGCAAGATCAAAGCTGCGCAGCTAGCACGTGCCCTCACCAAGCGTGATGCAGAAGAATTGATGAACAGCTACGACGCCAACCCATTACAGGCTCTCACGCATGCGCTACGCATCGTGACGGGCATGCCCAATGCATCTTGGAATTCACTAATTGCTCAAGTTTCAACAGATTTGAAACAGCGAAAACTCTTGTACGCATTTGATCAACAATGCCTTGATCAACTTGCGCAGGGACTTAACGAATCTCGCACTCTGTAGTACCACCTGGCATTCTTTGTCGATTGCGCGCCACCCAGCGATACACAACTCCTGCTATCGGTGAGATCAATGGCAATGACATTGCATAACCAGCCACAGCGATAACGCCTCCGGCGTCTTTGCAAACTCGAGCGATTGCTTTATGAGCACTCAATGTCCGCGACATGTCCTCACTCACCCACTGCACTGCGGTTTGGCATTGTTTGGCAGTAAGACCCATTTTCGGAAGATCCGCTTTTTGCCAAGCGATAATTTGGGGAACACGCTTGAAGTGTTTTTGCATCCACTGCACACAGCGGAGACAAAAGGCACAATCTCCGTCATATATAAGCGTGTTCATAAAAGTTTACGCTAGTCGGCTCTCGCACTAAGTTGTGTTGCGTGTACAAGTTTTTGTTGCGACCAAAGTGGATGGCTTTTCATGTCTTGATCGTTGCACTTGTCACAATCATGCTGATGCTCGCGAACTGGCAGTTAACTCGCCATCATCAACGGGTTGCGTTTAATGAGAAATTGATCGAACGTGTCAATACCCCTACAGCACCACTCGAGCAAGTGCTCAGTGCGTATCCAACCGCGAGTGATGCCGAGTGGAGAAGCGTGCAACTCGTTGGCACCTACTTGCAAGGACTTGACTTGCGAATCGTCAATGTGTCACAAGGTGGAGGACCAGGCTTTGACCCCGTTACCCCACTCCAATTGCCCGACGGTCGATTGATTCTTGTTAATAGAGGGTTTGTGCCACTCGGTAGGTCTGTGCTTGATGCACCCAAGGGAACTGTCACATTGCAAGGACGACTTCGTGCATCGTCAACCAAACGACTTGGTGCTATTTCTGATGCGTCAAGTGGTTTGCTCACCGAGGTGCAGCGCATCGACATCGCGCGGCTCCAACAACAGATGCCTGCCCCACTGGTCAACGTCTACGTAGAGATGCAGTCCTCATCACCTACAGATGATGCCACGTTGTCACGAATTGCTGAACCAACATTTAGTAACGGTTCGCATCTTGGATACGTCGGTCAGTGGATCTTATTTGCGCTGTGCGCAATTGGCGGATGGTTTGCAATCGTGAGGCGCGAGTTACTCACTAGACGCTCGCGTTAAGCATTGCAGCGCCAATCGCGCCTGCTTGCTCGCCAAGCTGTGCCGCAACGAGCCGTGGGTGTGCACGATGCTTTGGCGAATACAACAACTGCTCAAACCAGTGCCCAATACGCGGCATCACTACATCTGCCGAAACAATTACTCCTCCACCCACAACAATCACTTCGGGGTCAGTCATGTTGGTCAAATTGACGAGGCCGAGTGCAACCCATTTAGAAAATGTGTCCACGACACTGAGCGCATCGGAGGCACCGGCCTTTGCGCGCGACAACACATCTTCGCCCTTTTCACCATGTGCCAAAAACGAAAGACCATTCCCCGAAGCAAACCGTTCCCAGCATCCATTACGACCACACGGACACAGTGGGCCATCTGGATCAACAACCATGTGCCCAACTTCGCCAGCAAAACCGTGAGCACCACGCTGCAACACAGACCCAGAAATGAAGCCACCACCGATACCAGTACCGAGCGTGATTACCCATGCATCAGTTGCACCTTGAGCCGCACCCATTTTCCATTCACCGAGTGCCGCACACGTCGCATCATTTTCTACCAAGACTTTTTTGCCCAATTGCTCCTCGAGCATCTGACGTAGAGGTAATTCTTTTGCTCCAACCAAATTTGGTGAAGCACGTATTACACCTTCCGGTGAAATCAATCCGGGAACGCCGATCCCCAAAGATTCGGCTTCACCGAGTTGCGCAACAATTTCGACCAGTGTGTTGCAGAGTTCGTCAGCATGAGGTGTAGGCAAACGAAACTGTTGAACAACTTTTCCGCTGTCATCTATCGCGACGCCTAAACACTTAGTTCCGCCAACATCGATGCCAATTTTCATTGCACTATTCGCATTTCACGATTCGATGCGAGTTTTCAATTCTTTCAATGTGCTCAAAATGCGCATTTCAGCGCGTCGCTTAACAAAGCCTGGAAGTGGGATGACCAATTCGACAGCCAAGTCGTAAGTGATACGCGTGCCCGTTCCTTCAGTTTGAAATGCATATGAACCGATAATTGATCGCATGATGTCGCCATCCGACATGTGCCACGACAGCTTGTTTGGTGCGTGTGTGTAGTCGTACTCAAGGGTGTAGTGCGTACTGCGACCAAGCGCTGATGCGCGAAACTCGACAACAGTTGGGCGACCACTCGTATCGCGTGTGAGCACTGTTGCTTGCTTCACGTCATGAGCCCACTCTGGGTACTTATCGAAGTCGATCGTCACAGCGAAGCACGCATCGAGGCCTGCTGATACGACGACGGATTCAGAACCAGATTCGACCATGACCTCTATCCTTGCCGATCGGGCTGCTCGCGAGGGGTAAAGGTTCCAAACTGGCTGGCCCACAAGCCATTAAGTCCAAGCCCGAGCAACGGCACCAACACCCCAAAAGCAAGGGTGCTACCCGCCTTGCCATCGGTCGATGAGCGCGCAATCGCACCGGCCAGACCAATAACAAGTTGAGCAATGAGGCAACCATTCATGATTTTCTGGACTTGTTTGTTTGCGACTTGACCACTCAAGAAGTACAACGAAGCCACTGAGATTTCGTCAACTCGGCTTCGTTGAACTGCCGAGAAATATCCCCAAATAAATGCCGCAACACCAACTCCGAACAACACGAGATCTACGAACACGCCAATCGCGCGCGTTGTCGGCGTAAATACGACAGCTGCAACCACCGTTACGACCAAAAACACAAAGGTCAAAAAGATGTTGATTCGTTGCAGATTTTTCATCGTGCTTCCACTTTAAGCACTTGAGCCAATGATTTTGCTAGCACGTTGTAGTCAAAGGTACTAAGCGCACGTTCTCGCGATGCAACACTCATCAAACTTCGCAAGAAGGCATCATCGAGCAATTGGTTAACAGTGCTTGACACTTGAGCGGTATCGCTTGGGTTTTGCACGACCTTGCCGGTGAGGCCCTCAAGCACCGCATCAGCCGCACCGCCGCTCTTGCCAGCTATTTGGGGCACACCACAAGATGCGGCTTCTGAAAACACAATGCCGAAGCCCTCTTGTTCGAGACCACCCCACCTCGATCTACACAACATTGCCGAAACATCGGCACATCCATACAACCGCGGCAACTGCTCGTCAGAAACGCGACCGAGCATGCGAACTGGTGCTCCAAGTTTGTCGATGAGTTTTTGCAATCGCTTCGCATCGCGTCCACTACCACCGATGAGCACTTGCAGTCGGGGCCGACTGATGCGCAGGGCCACGGCAACTTCGATCAGCGTGTCAAAACCTTTGCGAGGCACTAACCGACTGACACCGACGATCAGCTCGGCGTCTTCGCTCACACCAAACTCGTCTCGCGAAGTTTTTCGCTCTTCATCACTTAACGGCCGAAATCTCTGCGTGTCAACGCCAGGTGGAATCACAGTGATAGGAAGAGCGTCTCCACCAGCGCGTCGAGCTTCTGCGGCCGGATACTCGCCCGCTGCAATGATGTGTTCGGCATTTTTCAAAACACGCGACAACACAAGTCTCGACAACGGCAATCTTCCAGGCACAGTTACTTCCGCACCGTGCAATACGACCATGTAGGGCAACTCGAGCCTTGGCCCAACAATGCCTAAAGGCACCGCGGGGTCGAGCACAACAAAGTCGGCGCCAATTTCTCGTGCCATCTGGTTGATGCGCCTCACCATAAGTGGATGCGGCAACAACCATGGCTCTCGCACTCTTCTGATCTCAAATGCCTGTGCAGCATCAAAGCTTTCGGCACCGGAATGTGGCGATGTCAACACCGCAAACGAATCGGGCGGCAATCGCCTCCACCACTCCCACAACAAGTTTTGGATTCCTCCAACCTTCGGGGGGAAATCATTGGTGACAAGTAAATGTTTCATGGTGACGCGACAACCAATCTAGATCGCTTACTGTCGCGCCAACGGCAGATTTCGCAACTCGTCAGCCACTAAGGGTGCTGTGTCATGCATGGGAATCAGACTGAATAAGTTGAGACGTGCAGCCGACCACACCGCGTGGGCTCGCAACATTGGGTCTGAGTGTTCGAGATATCGCGCGATCACATCAACAACTCTCAAATCAGTGCTTTCACCGATATTGCCAAGCACGAGCAAAGCATTGCGCCTCACCCAATCTGGGTTGCGCTCGGCGATGTACCACTGATCAACATGAGCAAGCAATGCTTCATCATCCATGTCAAGCAACTCGAGTACGTTGATCCACGGCCTCGCATCATCTCGGAGTGGTGTAGACAAACTCAACCGAGTTGTTGGTGGACACACCTCTTGGCAATCATCACACCCATAGATTCGGTCTCCCAATGCTTCTCGATATCTGCGATCAAAGACTCCAGGTTTTTGAATGAGCCACGCGAGACACTTGGCAGCATCAACCGTGCCGGGCTCGATGATCGCTCCAGTCGGACAAGCATCAATGCATCGCCTGCATGCACCGCATCCGTCGGCAACAGGTTTCTCGTTAATGATCAACGGCGCAGTTGTGATCACACTTCCCAACACAAAAAAACTGCCAGCACCTTCTATGAGAACATTTGCATTCTTTCCGAACCAACCGAGACCCGCCAAGTACGCAGCCTCTCGATCCACCATAGAGTTATCGTCGGCAAACACAACGGCCTTGAAGCCATCGCTGCGCAACGCATCTCGCATCGCAAACAAACCAACTTTGAGCGATTCGTAATATTCGGTCCATGCGTATCGCGCAACGCGCGCACTCGGCTGGACTTGTGGATCCGGCAGCGGTGAAGCGTAGGAGTATGCACCAACAATCATTGCCTTGGCATGAGCAACCGCCGACTGAGGATCGGTTGATCTTGCAGGATTTCGATACGTGAATTGCATCGTGTCGTGCAAACCAGCAGCCTTGCGATCAATGAGCGCCTGATGGGCGCGTTCCATCACTTGAGCTGGTGCAACTCCGACGCGATCCAAACCGCCAGTGGTGCCGATTGACAACACGTGCTCGGTATAGGCCAGGCGCGATGCGTGATCGACCAGGTCAATCTTTGGATGTTTTTTAGATAACCGCACGATGCCGAAGCGTAGGCACCATTCCGGCATTTGCGAGCAAACGGACTGCCCGTTGTTCGGCAAGATCAAACACCACGGCGGTTTCATGCGGATCACCACACAAAAACGACATAAAGCAATCGTCGCATGCGGACGTCTTTTTCATGACGCAGGTGTCGCAGCTGATAATCAGTGGTTGTTGGGATTGGTTGGTTTCACTCATGATGGTCTCCTCGTTTCACCTGCATGTGTACGCCAGCTGCGTACAAAGTGAAGTTTGATCAATGGGTGTTACAGAGATATTTCGACCCGTTGAATCCAATCGCGCACCAGAGAATTAAAGATCTTGGGTCTTTCGACTCTTCCCAAGTAATGACCTGCCATGTCAACAACCGCAAGGGTTGCTCGCGGAAATTCGGGGAGCAATTGCATCTGTCGTTCATAACCCACGGTTGCATCTTGATGGCCTAAAGCAATCAGACTGGGTCCTGCAAAGGGCACACCCGCACTACGAACTTCAATCGGCAGCAAATAGTTTTTATTCAATCGCTCTAGCAAGCCATCATCTGATGCTCGATATCCAGGCATGTCATGTGCTCGTATTTCATCAAGCGCATATTGACTGTGCTCAACCAGTCCCGAAGGAATCCATTGTTCGTCTGGTTGCAAATTGCCGAATATTGACATGTCTTCAACAATGGTGTGAGCATCCGTTGTTTGGCGATTATTCAAATCATCTGGCAGATCAGGAACTAATAGCGCAGCACCCAAGAGTCGATGAGGCATCTTTCGAACAAGTCCGAGCGACAAATAACCACCATAGGAGTTACCGATTACACAAAACTTTTGATCGCCGACTACTTGTTCAACAAATTTCACCAAAATCCCAAACATTTGCGTTTGATTGTTTAGCCAGTCGGGCGCAATTGTTGTGCCGTGACCCGGTAGGTCAAAATAAATTCGTTGCCATCCCGATGATTCATCAAAGTTCGGTTCAAGGTCGGCCATCATGTAGCGATGGTCTGCCGACCAACCATGGATAACCAACAGCGGTCGTCCGCTACCTCTTCGACGAACTTCGAACTCAATTCCATCCACTTCGATCTTCGTCGTATCTGTCATGCACACAATCATTACCCATTTGCGCGAACTAGTTGCTACACCTAGTGAGATGTCGCTCCAGGAAATGAAACTGGCAAGACCATTTGTCCAAGTAATGCAGTTCAGCGCATAGAGTTTTAGCCGACACCGAAAGGCATCCAACATGAGCAACCCAACAACATCCCGTGCATTTACCGTCGGCAAAGTTAACGACGTATGGACACAACAGATCACCGACGTGTCGGTAGACAACCTTGGCGAAGGCGATGTGTTGATTGCCGTGGAGTACTCATGCATCAACTACAAAGACGGTCTTGCCACAAGTGAGAAGGGTCGTGTAGCGCGAATTGATCCGCTGATTGCAGGCGTAGATCTTGCGGGAACAGTCCTAGAGTCGTCGAGTCCTGAGTTTGCAGTTGGCACTCAAGTCATCGCTCACGGTTATGACATTGGTGTTTCGCACAATGGCGGATACAGCGCTCTTGCTCGCATACCGTCGAACTGGTTGGTTGCAGTACCAGCCGGCATGACCACGCGCACTGCAATGATGATCGGAACTGCAGGCTTCACCGCAGCGCTTTCCGTTGACGCTCTTGAACGTGCAGGTTTGACTGTTGGCTCTGGCCCAGTTTTGGTTACTGGCGCAACAGGCGGCGTCGGCTCAGTTGCGGTTGGCATGTTGGCAACACGCGGCTACGAAGTTGTTGCGTCCACAGGCAAAGCATCCTCAAGCGATTGGCTGAAGTCGATCGGCGCGAGCGAGATCATTTTGCGTGAAGAAACGAGTGCCGAAGCTGTGAAGCCACTCGAGCGAGAGCGTTGGGCAGGATCAGTCGACTGTGTCGGCGGTGCAACACTCGCCTACGTATTGCGCACTCTCAAATACGGAGCATCGGTTGCAGCCAGTGGTCTCACTGGAGGCAACGGATTGGCAACGACAGTTCTTCCCTTCATCTTGCGTGGCGTAAATCTGCTCGGTATCGACACCGTTCAAACACCCATCGCACTTCGCCGCGCCATGTGGACGCGTATCGCAACTGACCTGCGACCTTCTTGGCTCGACACTGAAAAGGCACTTGTAATTGGGCTCTCTGACCTACCAGCGCAACTAGAAAATATTCTTGCGGGCAAGATGCAAGGAAGAGTTCTTGTCGACCCGAATCTTTAGATAATTACTGCGCCGTGTTGATCAATAGTCAACTCGAGCACATCACCAGAATCAGGTAGCTGCGCAGCGATTCGCTTCGCATCAGATTTGGCACACATGACCGCTACGGTCGGCCCCGAACCAGACAACCACGCACACCAAGCATCAGTACCGAGAGCTGCGTCGAGTGAGGCTTTGGATCCTGGTGCATTCGCCAAGCGAATGTCTTGATGAATTCGATCTTGAGTTGCAATGCGTAAAACACTGATATCTCCGCTTGCAAGAGCACCCATAAGTAGCGCGGTATGTCCGATATTGAGCACAGCATCACTGAGCGACAAAGTTGTAGGAATTGCTGTTCGTGATTTTTCTGTACTGGTCTGAGTTTCAGGCACCCATGCAAGAATTGCTGGATTAAATGCAAGAGGCACACGCACCACTTCACCCGATGCACTTGCAGTGATACCGCCAACTAGCGATGCCGCAACGTTGTCTGGATGCCCTTCAAGTTGCGTACTTGCATGAAGCAAATCTTTGCGCGCCTTCAGTAACGCATCATCACTCAAGCCATTCTTCTGAGCATGAGCCGTGACGACGCCAGCAACTCGAGCGGCACCGCTGAAACCAAGTCCACGCCCCATCGGGATTTTTGAGCGAACCCAAACGTCACCCACTCCGCCATAACTACGAAAAGCAATATGACCCGGGTGATACTCATCAATCATTTTTGCGCCAGACGGAATTTCTCCGTTGTTTACAGGACCCATTTCAAGATGCACCGACAGCGCCATGCCGAGCGCATCAAAACCCGGGCCAAGATTCGCCGAGCTTCCAGGCACGCGAACGAAGAAAGATTGCTCTGTCATAGCGAACTATTTTGCCACAGAGTTACTAATTTTGATGAGCGCATCGACAACATTATTTGCAGCACCCGAATCGATACTTGCTTGTGCACGTTCGATTCCATCCGCCATGTGCGAAGCGACACCAGCGACCACCAAACCTGCTGCCGCATTAAACACAACAATGTCGCGAACTGCTCCGCGCGTGCCACTAAATGTGTCACGAATCACTTGTGCATTGTGCGATGGATCTCCGCCACGAACCGCAGTCACATCAGCGGGCTGAAGTCCAAAATCTTTTGCGTTCACTACAAATTCAGAAACAACTCCATGATCGATCTCAACAATTGTGCAGTCTCCACTCAGCGACAACTCATCGAGACCACCATGGCCATGCACAACCCATGCTCGCTGTACGCCACGACCAGAAATTGCGTGTGCCATTTTGTGAGCCATGCCCGGATCGCCCACACCAACAACCATGTACGAGACTTGCGCTGGGTTGGCCATTGGGCCAAGCAAGTTAAATGCAGTCGGAACACCTAGTTCTTTTCTCGTTGGCCCGGCATGTCGAAACGCTGGATGAAATTTTGGTGCAAAACAAAATCCCATGCCTGCTTGCTCTACACAGCGCGCAACTCCTGCCCCATCCAAATCAATCTTGACGCCTAAGGCCTCAAGTACGTCAGCTGTTCCGCATTGCGACGACGCGGCACGGTTGCCGTGTTTGCACACAGGCACACCGGCACCTGCAACAACGAAGGCCGCCATTGTCGAGATATTGACCGAATGCGATTTGTCGCCTCCAGTTCCAACAATGTCAATTGAGTGTGCCGAAAATTTCGCGTCTAATGCAACGGACTCCGACGCGTCCAACACGGCAGCCAGCATTCCCTGCAACTCATCTGCAGTTTCTCCCTTTGAACGAAGCGCCATCACAAATGCTGCGATTTGCGCAGAGGATGCTTCCCCGAGCAACACGGCATTCATCGCAACTTGCGCATCGTTGGCTGGCAAGTCTTCGCCACGCAGCAAAGTCGACAACAATTGCGACCATCCGCCAATGCGATCGATTGCGCTCATCGCGCTTCCTCGTTATGCGGTTTGTTTACGCTGGCGCAACATACGCCGTCTATCGCGGGCCGTGGTTGCACCCCAGATTCCCTGTTGTTCACGATTATCAAGCGCATAGTCCAAACACGCTATGCGAACCTCGCACTGAGAACACACTGAAATAGCAAAGTCTGCATGATCCTCATTGTCCGGATAGAAAATTTCGGCATCCAGCCCTTGGCAAGCACCCTTAGATCTCCAGACAACATCTGCTACCGACATTCAGGCCCCCCTTGCGCTCAACACAAAGCACAATTTTCCTAGGCATGACTGTAGGACCCAATGTCGAGGTGATGCCAATCCAAATTGGCCGACCGTTCAGGCAATACCTTTACCGGACAAGGGTCAGAGGTGTCCCTACAAATTAATCGCGAAGATCAGTGAGTAATTCGTCAGTCACAAACTTGGGCAAGATAGCGACCTCCACATAGGCCGGGTGCACGCAAAGAATCTCAACCTCACCAGAGGCAAAAGCTTCTACTTGCTGTGGAGTAAATTCGAAACGGATGTAGTGCACTGCTGCAGTCACATTGTCACGTGTCAAAGTCTCGGCATGACCTTCTTCGGTAATTGCCGTGACAGTTGAGCCATCACTCAGTTTGAACAGAATTGAACTCTCAATGTTGACGAGCTTTGGAAGCCACTCAAGCATCTGCTCTGGTGTCGTGAGTTCAATAAATAAGGTTGCCGAAAGTTGTCCTGCTTCAGGGATCAATGGGTTGTATGCGTGGAGTTCCTCAAGGATCTGTTCGTCGCGAACAACTTTTTCGGCGCGCATCATTTCATGAATTTGAGACTGCATTGTTGCTCGGTTTTCAAACATCAGTGTGACCACAGTGCCGAGTTGTACTCGACGCCTGCGTTTAATTTCGATGATCTCTACTCGACGCTCGTCACGAATGCGCTCGTACGCACGGAGGTCCAGTATGTCGGTGAGTTGCAACTTGCGGGATGTAGCCATCATTACTTCTTCTCCTCTGGTTGTATGCCGTAAGCACGCGCCACAACTTGAAGCGGGTGCACTGCTTGCTTTCCTGTTTGTTCGTTAATTGCGGTGTTTGCCAAGTGGCAGTCGCCTGTCACTACGTCTCCTTGTGCATCGTTGATCATTTGGCCCAACTTTTCAGCGATCGGAATTGACAAGTGGGCATTTTCCGCACGCAGACCCCACATGCCATCGATGCCACTGCACTGTTGCACGAGTTTGATCTTCGCACCGGTGAGCTTCATCAAGTCGCGACTCTTGAGCCCAATATTTTGAGCACGCAAGTGACATGGCGTGTGATACGTAATTGTCTCAGGTATTTCACCAGTGAAATTGAGGTCGAGCGATTTGCCCTCAGTTTTATGCAAACGAATCAGATACTCGGCTGCGTCATACGTGTTCTCGGCAACAAGCGTTGCATCGGCGCCACCTACATAGTCGAGATAGTCCTTCTTCAGTACATAGCCACATGTTGGTTGTGGAACAACAATTTCGTTGCCAGCACGCACTTCGTCCGCCAACATTTTGACGTTGTCTTTTGCAACCCTGGTAAAACTGTCTACATCACCACTATGCAAGAACGGTGCACCACAGCAAGCCACGTCACCCACGAGCGAACACTCAACACCGTTTCGCTCGTACACCTTGATGAGATCTTGTCCAATTGCTGGATCCTGGTACTCGACCAAGCATGTTGGAAACAGAGCGACTCTGCCTTGACGATTGAGCATTGTCGTCTTTGGTCGATTCTTAAACCAAGTCGAAAAACGACTGCGTGCAAATGGAGGCAACATGCGAACACTTGAAATGCCAGCTGTTTTCTCCACGATCTTGCGAACTACAGAGCCAGGTTTTGCACCCATGACCAGGTTGGTCACAACGCCCATCGACGTGGCGACTTTGCCGATCGCATCAGTGCGGCCCATTACCGCTGTAGTCAGTTTGTTACGCACTGACATCTGCCCATTTTCGCGACGCATTGCGTCGGCGCGAAGCATCAGTCGCGGAAAGTCAAGCGCCCATTCATGCTGGTTCGGTGTGTACGGGCAATTGATGTAACACAATTTGCATTGGAAGCATTCATCAATCACATGATCTTGCTGCGCTGGTGTCATCTTGCCAGCGTCTTGGTCATCGTGAACGTCGATGTAAGAAAACAGTGTCGGAAAAGATGGGCAGAATTTGAAACACAAACGACATCCATGGCAGAGGTCGTACACACGCTCGAGCTCATGACGGGTGTCAGCCTCGTCGAGGTACATCGGGTGGTTTGGATCGTATGTGATTGTCATTGGGG
>JBIKID010000073.1:0-8091 GCA_044361815.1 Ilumatobacteraceae bacterium
AAAACTTGCATTGAGCGGCTGTGCACCGGAGCACACAGCCACTCGCTGCGAATAACAATGAATTGCTTAAGCGAGGCTCTTGAGACCGTCAGAGAAACGACCAGCGTGACTCTTCTCGGCGCGTGCAAGTGTCTCGAACCATTCGGCGATTTCCGAAAAACCTTCATCGCGAGCAGTCTTGGCAAAACCTGGGTACATCTGTGTGTACTCGTAGGTCTCACCAGCGATTGATGCTTTGAGGTTTTGCTCGGTGTCACCGATTGGCTCACCCGAAGCAGGGTCGCCAACTTCGGCGAGGTACTCAAGGTGTCCGTGTGCGTGACCGGTCTCGCCGTCTGCAACGTTTTTGAACAACGATGCAACGTCTGGAAGACCTTCGATGTCTGCCTTCTGTGCGAACCACAAGTAGCGGCGATTTGCTTGGCTTTCGCCTGCAAACGCTTCCTTGAGATTCTCATGTGTTTTTGTGCCATTTAATCCGGCCATGATGTTTCTCGCTTTCTATTTTGTTTATGGGACTTGATTAATTCGTATTACTTTTTCTATTTCTATTTCTTGCTTACTTTCGCCTGCAGAACAGGAGATTTTTTTACAGGACGTGACTCGCAGTTAGAGCACTTGCCTCTAAACACGACGCCCACCTCTGAAACCATAAAGTCGCCCGCATCATTTGGCTTGAGCGAAGCAGCACCTTTTACATGAACATCGCGAATCTTGCCGCAGGAGCTGCATACGGCATGGTGATGATCGTCGACATTGGGGTCAAAACGCATGCCACCCTCGCCAAGATCGATTAACTGCAACTCGCCCATCTCGGCAAGTTCATTGAGCGTTTGATACACCGTGCGAAGTGAAATTCCGGGCATCTGAGCACTCGCTATGCCATAGAGGTTCTCGGCTGTTGGATGTGTTTCGTTGTTGTGCAGTAGCGAAAAAATCAGCTGTCGTTGCGGAGTGAGCTTGCGCCCCATCGAACGAAATTGTGTGGCCAACTCGGCTGGTGAATGCATGGACGAAATAGTAACTCATCATGAATCTAATTTGCAAGTCTTGCTAACTAACAATAGTTGTGACTTATGGCAATTTCGCCCTATTGCAGGCATTTGGGTAGCGGGCGTGGAGTCCCCTTGATTTAGGCTTTCGCCGTGAACTTTGACCGACAACTCAATCTAGACCGACTTCGCAACGAGCAGTTCGATGTACTGGTTGTAGGTGGAGGAATTACTGGAGTTGGGGTTGCACTCGATGCTGCTTCCCGCGGTCTGCGCACTGCCCTTGTCGAACGAGACGATTTTGCATCAGGCACATCATCAAAGAGCAGCAAGCTCATCCACGGAGGCTTGCGCTACCTACAACAAGGCGAAGTTGGCCTGGTGTACGAAGCTCTTCACGAACGTCAACGCTTGCGACGCAACGCACCACATCTCGTTCAAATCTTGCCTTTCATGATTCCGATACTTTCTCGAGACGGAGTGATTTCCAAAAAGATTGCACGAGCACTCGGTAGTGCGTTATGGATGTACGACGTCACCGGCGGCTGGCGCATCGGCAAATTGCACAAGCGCCTCAAGGCCACACAGGCAAATGCGCACTTGCCAACGATCAATACAGACAGAATGTCGTCGGCGTACTTGTATTACGACGCTGCAGCAGATGACGCACGACTCTGCGTGACGGTTGCACGTACCGCTGCGCAACACGGTGCGGTCGTAGCCAATCATTGTCCGGTCACGAAAATTCTGCATGATGATTCTGGCAAGGTAAATGGCGCACTCGTTCACCCATCTGGCGGTGAACCTTTCGAAATTCAAGCACGTTGCGTCATCAACGCTGCTGGAGTGTGGGCCGACAATGTGCGCGAAACCGATGAAGGAACTCATCCAAATAGCATTCGACCTGCCAAGGGCATCCACATCACCATTCCGTGGAAGATGGTGCGCAATGACATCGCAGTAGTTATTCCCGTCAAGGTTGATAAGCGCAGCTTGTTTGTTGTGCCATGGATATCGAACCACGATGGGACATATCAATACACATACGTGGGAACCACAGATACAGACTTCGTTGGTGGAGTTGATGAGTCGCAGTGTTCAAAAGATGACATCGATTATGTACTCACTGCTCTCAACGCTGCGATCAACACCAACATCACGCGCGATGACATCACTGCAGTGTGGTCGGGTCTGCGTCCACTAGTTCGTAACACCGATGGCACTACTGCGAAAGGAAAAACGAGCGACCTCTCGCGCAAACATCAGGTTCGCATTTCAGATGCCGGATTGATCTCGATCACTGGTGGCAAACTCACGACCTATCGCAAAATGGCAGAGCACGCAGTTGATGCGGCATGCAAGCAACTCGGCAATAGTGCACGTTGCCGCACAAAACGCCTTGCATTTATTGGAGCAGATGGTTTTCGACCATCAATGCTTCGCGGAAATGATGCGAGCCTCGCAGAACGATTCGGGGGCGAATTCACCGAAATCAAAACCCTCATCGCGCAAGACAATCGCTTGGGCGAACCACTCATCGCAGGTCTCTCCTACCTCAAGGCCGAAGCGATCTTTGCTGTGCGCAACGAAATGGCTCGCACACTTGATGATGTGCTCACACGTCGTACACGTGCACGAATCATCAATCGACCTGCAACCCTTGCGAGCGCACGGAGCGTTGCCGAGTTAATTGCGCCAGAACTGAAGTGGTCATTAAATGAGATCACGAAACAAGTAGACGAATTCGTTGAATCGTGTGCTCGCGAACTTGATGCCGCGATGGTCAGTGAAGCCGAATTCGTTCAGTCAACTACAATCAATTAGGGCACCATGACACAAGCGACAGATCCAATCGAGTTCGTTGGTCAATCCTCGCCAATTCAAGAGCGCTTCACTGAAGCCCCTACCGAAAATCTCTCACCAAACCTCATTACGCAACTTGCAACGATCTGCGCAACATCAACCGAGGATCAAGATTTAGCCGACCACGGTCGCGACTGGTGGCCTCTTGCAATGCACTGGGCAATGCAGGGCAAGACACCCCGCAAGCCACACGCAATCTGTCGGCCAACATCAACCGAACAAGTTGTGTCAATCGTCGAACTGTGCAACGAAAATCGAATTCCGCTCACCGTCTCGGCTGGCCGTAGCGGTGTATGCGGTGCTGCAGTTCCCATTTACGGCGGCGTTGTGCTCGACACCTGCTTGCTCGCAAGCATCATCAGCGTCGACAAGGTGTCAGGTGTAGTTGAAGTTCTACCAGGCATATTTGGTCCTGACTTTGAAAATGAATTGCGCGATAAACACGGTGTGACTGTTGGGCACTTTCCACAGTCGTTCGACATATCGACCGTTGGCGGATGGGTTGCATGTCGTGGTGCTGGTCAATACTCAACGCGCTACGGGAAAATCGAAGACATGGTCGTCGGCCTTGAAGTTGTGCTTGCAAACGGCACAGTTGTTTACACCGGCACCGAACCAGCTGGGGCCAACGGCCCAGACCTCACCTCACTTTTTGTAGGTAGCGAAGGCACGCTAGGTGTAATCACTCGTGTATGGCTGCGCTCACATCCATTGCCAACCACACAACGACGCGCGGCATACCTTTTTCCATCGTTTGTTGATGGAATCAATACATGTAGAGCGGCAGTGCAACATGGTGCAACTCCTGCAGTGTTGCGTTTGTACGACGCCGACGAATCAAAACGATCGCACGGCACAGACGGCACGCAGTGCACACTGCTCGTGCTCGACGAGGGTGACGAGCGCATTGTTACTGCAACGCTGTCGATAGTGCACGACGCTGCGATGGCCAATGGTGCCCAAGCAGGAGATATTGAACTCGTCGAAAAGTGGATGCATCACCGCAACAACACGAGTGGGCTGCAAGAAGCAACTCGTCGCGGATTCATTGTTGACACAATGGAAGTTGCTGCTCAATGGAGCGCCCTTGAAGCAATTTTTACAAATGTTCGTTCTTCGCTCATGGCAGTTGAAGGCGCAGTGAGCGCTACATGCCACTTGTCGCACAGTTACCTCGATGGGGCATGCCTCTATTTCACATTTGCTGCAAAACCAACTCCTGAATTTGAACAGCGATATGTGCAGTTGTGGAACGCGTGTCAACGCGCTGCACTTTCAAGTGGCGCCAATGTTTCCCACCACCACGGCGTGGGTCTTAACCGTGGACGTTTTTTGCCCGAGTCGCTCGGCACCGGCATGGATGTCTTGCAGTCGATCAAGAACACACTCGACCCACGCAACATCTTTAACCCAGGCAAACTTGGTCTCAATCCAGACTCCGACACATCCAAGCGAAAGTCGGTCTGGCCTTGAGCATTCTTGTTATCGACGTTGGAACCAGTGGGCTTCGCGCAGCAGTTGTACGACCGACGGGCAATGTAGAGCACCTCTTCTACGAATCACTCGCGCCAAATTCTCCGGTACCTGGTCTTGTCGAGTTTGATGCAATAGCAATGCGTGATGCAGTGTTGCGCGTTGCCAATGCGTCCCTCGGTGCAGCAGGCAAAGTAGATGCAGTAGGTATCACCAATCAGCGAGCATCGTGCGTGGCATGGGACAAGAACACGGGAATCCCAATCGGGCCAGCGCTCGGTTGGCAGGATTTGCGCACCGTGTTCGACTGCATCACTGCTCGCGCAGAACATGGTTTGTTTTTGGCACCAAACCAAACAGCAACGAAGGCGTCATGGATACTCAAGAACTATGCGATTCCGTCCAACGCAAAAATCTGTATTGGAACAGTTGATACATGGGTTGCATTCGTACTTTCTCAAGGACAACTTTTCGTTACTGACGACACCAACGCAGCGGTGACAGGTTTGTGGACACTGCAAGAACAAACCTGGTCGCCACGAATTCTTAATATTTTCGGCATCGATATCGAGATGATGCCTGCGATTGTGAAATCATCCGGCGTAGTTGGCAGTGCATCTGCACTTCCTGGCGCGCCGCCGATAGCAAGTTTGATTGGCGACCAACAAGGTTCGCTCGTCGGCCAAGGTTGCATCACACCTGGCAAAACTAAAATCACGTTTGGCACTGGTGGCATGCTCGACACTGTCACCGGCACTACCCCACCAACCGAAAACCGACGCTCTAGTGGCGGAACATTTCCAATTGTTGCGTTTAGCGATGCGACTGGCATCACTTGGGGTGCTGAAGCAATCATGCTTTCTGCTGGCACCAACATCGAATGGCTTTGCAGCGACATGCAACTCATCGATTCGCCTCAACAAAGTCATGACGTCGCATCTCAGGTGGAGACAACAGAAGGTGTTGTTTATGTGCCAGCGCTCCTTGGTCTAGGCACACCAAAGTGGGATTACGGAGCACGCGGAACCTTGATTGGAATAACACGCGGAACCACCCGTGCGCATGTTGTGCGAGCAGTGCTCGAAGGCATTGCTCACCGTGGAGCCGACCTCATGGAAGCAACGATTGCCGACTCAGGTTTGCCCATTGATACGTTGCGTATCGATGGTGGAATGAGCAAAAACCCAACCTTCGTCCAAGCACTTGCCAATGCGTCACAGCGTCCAGTCGAAGTGTCTCCCGTCACCGAGGCAACCACACTTGGCGCAGCATTCCTCGCGGGCGTTGCAGTTGGTACCTGGAAATCGCTTGAAGAAGCCTGTTCCACATGGAAACCAGCCTCTGTCGTGGAACCCAATTCGGTATTGAATAGAGCCCAATGGAATCAAGCCGTCGAGCGTGCAGGCGGTTGGATACCTGAACTATCGGGGCTTGACTTCTAGATTGTTATCGCCCCAAGAAAAAGGAAGCTCGAGTGACAACCACAACTGCGCAAACTGCGCCCCCCAAGATGCCAACAAGTGCCGATAAACAATTGTTGGACTTTGCCCTTTCAGCCGAATTGTCGGTCCACGATCTGTACGTCACAGCGATTAATTCTGGAATGCTTTCTGCTGATGAAAGATCGATGATGGAGATGTTTTCAGAGCACCACAAGTCTTATGCCCAGTCGCTCAATGGTTTACTCGGCAAGGCTGCAACCAATACCCGCAACGAGGCGTTGTATTCGACTTATGCAGGTCAATTGACATCTGCTCAAGCGATGAATCGCGTCTTGCAATCCATCGAAAACACGATGGTTGCAACACACACCGACATACTCTCAAGCCTTCAAGGCATGGACGGAGCGACACTTGTGGCCTCGATCATTACGGTTGAAGCACGACATGCCGCAGTATTCGGCACTCTTCCGACAGCAAATCTCAGCAGCGCACTAAACAGCGCGGCCACTTCACTTGCGCCAAATGCTGCACCCACAGCAACGACTACAGAGACAACGGTGGCACCATGAACAACTTCAATAACCCAACTCGCCGCGAACTGCTCAAGATGAGCGGTCTCTCAATCGCTGGAATCACCTTCCTTGCGTCCTGTGGCAAGCAATCGGGCGTTATAGAGAGTTCAAACATTGCCAGCGCCGGCACAGTTCCACCGACAACCGCCTTGGGCCAAGTTGTCATCTCGGACACTGTGTTGCTTCGCACGGCAGCATCGCTCGAATACAACGCAATCGACACCTACACCAAGGTGCTTGACGGCGGACTCCTCACAGGAGACTTTGCTTCACTCAATGATGCAGTCAAACGATTCCGCGACGATCACATCAGTCACGCAGACGCCATCAACGCCCTCGTTGTCAGTTATGGGGGCAAGGCGCATAAGTGCGCCAACACTCGCGTGAACAATTTGTACGTTGATCCAGCACTCAAATTGATAACCGCTGACGGCAATGCAGATGCAGCACGCGATGCAGCAACTCTCGCTCACGCTCTAGAAAACTTGGCTACCCAGACTTACCAAGGCATCGTTGCATTGTTGGCAGAGCCAAGTCTTCGTGGCAGCGCAATGCGCGTAGGCCAGGACGAAGCACGTCACGCAGTTGTACTTGCGCAAGTCCTCAACCCTGGCTACATGGCGATTGGACCAAGCACCGACGAAGCAACTGGCAAAGCAAACATTGCGTCAGTGCCTTCGGCCTTCGGAAGCCTTTCTGCTATCCAGATTTCACTTGGAGCGCCGAACGCAGAAGGCGCAAAGACAAGCATGACCTTGGAGACACCAAGTCTTAACGGACTCGTCTACGACGAGATCTCCTGCTAACTCTCGTTACTCCGGTAATTGACCAACTAGCAACTTTTTCTCGCCCGTAGACTCAACCTCGACGGTGAGTCGTTCGGATGATCGCGGCTAGATGTTGCTTGCAATGTCTTGCTGAGGAAAGTCGGGGCTTCACAGGACAGAGTGCTGGCGAGAGCCAGGTCGGGGCGACTTGACGAATGGTGCAACAGAGAATAAACCGCCGATGGGCAATGACCGCAAGGTCATCGTCACAGGTAAGGCTGAAACGGTGCGGTAAGAGCGCACCAGCGTACGAAGCAATTTGTGCGGCTTGGTATCAACACTCGAAGCAAGACCATGCAGAGGGCATGAGCGGTCCGCTCGTTAGCTACTTGTAGCTAACAACCCTCGGGTAGGTTGCACAGAGGGATGGTCATCGGTTGGCGCGAGAAATTGCGACGACTACAGAACCCCGCTTATAGATCGACTCACCGTCACTTCACTTTTGATCGAGTTCAACTAGATTCTCTCCGTGCCAAAGAATCAACGCATCATAGGAACTCTCTGCGTTTTTCTTTCAAGCACTGGGTTTGCAACTGTGCCCACCTTCACCAAAAAGCTTTATGAACAGGACACAAATGCCATGGGCGTAATGAGCGTCCGCTTTACGCTCGCCACATTGCTCATGTTCGCAATTCGCGCTGTCATGGTGCGCAATACTCCATGGCCAAGCCTCAGAAACACCGCGAAATTGCTCCTGTGGGGCGTCTGCATCATGGGCATCTCGCTGACGTACTTCATTGCGATCAATGACATCGACACAGGTCTAGCGATTGTTCTCTTTTATGCGAACCCGCTATTTATCGTTTTTGGTTCTTGGATCATCTGGAAAAAACGTCCAAGTAGAAATATCTTGATCTCTTTGGTCTTCACGATGATTGGCGTTTTTATCACCGTTGGACAAATAGGTGATGCAAGCATGAGC
>JBIKID010000059.1:0-9955 GCA_044361815.1 Ilumatobacteraceae bacterium
CGGTCATGTGATGCAACTCAGCGGCGGTTGATGACAATGGAGTTGCCGATACAAATAGTTTTAGCGTCCAAGTCACCACGTCGAGTTGACTTGTTGACACAATTACTTGATCATCAATTTGGTGAAGGGTTAGTGACGTTCGCAATTGATCCACCAAACATTGACGAGTCACCTCTCGCAAACGAAACACCGATCGCTCATGTGCAACGACTTGCGGTTGCCAAGTCTCACGCAGTTGCGCTGCGTCACAACAATGCGGTTGTCATCATTGCTGCCGACACAACGGTTGATCTTGACGGCAAAATCTTTGGGCAGCCAGCTGATGAACAAGATGCGCGAACAATGCTGAGCGAACTTTCGGGTCGCACACACCAAGTCCACACCGCGGTGGCGGTGGTGCACCTGGCACACGATGGGACGATGTTGAGCCAAGCTCATGGCCTCGATTCGGCAGCGATTTCGATGACCGAGATCACCCCTGAAAAGATGGAGTGGTACCTGGCCACCGGAGAATCGATGGGTAAAGCGGGTTCATATGCCGTACAGGGCGATGGTGGAGCCCTCGTAGAGCGCGTGGAGGGCAGCCTGACCACCGTGATTGGCCTGCCCCTTGATCTCTTGTCCGACCTGCTTGTGCAGGTGGATTGTGGTTGGAAAAACGAGGCCTAGGCCCGTATCATTAGCACTCGCATAGGTCGAGTGCTAACCAAGCGCAAGTCTTATGTGGCAAGTAAAAGACCCAAGTTTCAACCGCATGAGACATCGTGTTTCATGCTCTACGGAGGACAAAACGATATGAACCTCAAGCCCCTAGACGACCGCATTGTTGTCAAGCCAAGCGAAGCCGAAGAGCGCACCGCTTCCGGTCTCGTCATCCCTGACACCGCTCAGGAAAAGCCACAGCAAGGAACCGTTCTCGCAGTAGGCCCAGGCCGCTGGAGCGACGACAGTGGCAAGCATTTCGCACTCGACATCAAAGTCGGCGACGTAGTTCTCTACAGCAAGTACGGCGGCACCGAAGTTTCGCACAAGGGCGACGATCTCTTGATCCTCACCAGCCGCGACGTACTCGCAGTCGTTTCCAAATAATTTCCCCTCAACACTCACCAAAGGATTCATTTCACTATGGCAAAGCAACTCAAATTTAATGAAGAGGCACGTCGTGCTCTTGAAGCCGGCGTAAACAAACTCGCCGACGCTGTCAAGGTGACGCTTGGACCAAAAGGTCGCAACGTTGTTCTCGACAAGAAGTTCGGTGCACCAACGATCACCAATGACGGTGTTTCGATTGCAAAAGAAGTTGAACTTGAAGACCCATTCGAAAACATGGGTGCGCAGCTTGTTAAAGAAGTTGCAACCAAGACCAACGACGTTGCCGGTGACGGAACAACAACAGCAACTGTGCTTGCTCAGGCAATGGTGCAACACGGCATGCGCAACGTCGCTGCTGGCGCCAATCCAATGGGTTTGAAGCGCGGCATCGAAAAGGCTGTTGCAGCCGCTGTCGAGTCGATCAAGAGCCAGTCAAAAGAAGTTGACGACAAAGGCGACATCGCCAGCGTTGCAACCATCTCTGCTGCTGACGCTTCAATCGGCAAAGTCATCGCCGATGCAATTGACAAAGTGGGCAAAGACGGTGTTGTCACCGTTGAAGAGTCCAACACGTTTGGCACCGAGCTCGAGTTCACCGAAGGTATGCAGTTCGACAAGGGTTACTTGTCGCCATACTTCGTGACCGACGCAGACCGTCAAGAAGCAGTGCTTGAAGACGCATACATCTTGTTCAATGCAGGCAAGATTGCAACAGTTCAGTCAATGTTGCCAGTGCTTGAAGCAGTGATGAAGACTGGTCGCCCAATGGTGATCATCGCCGAAGATGTTGAGGGTGAAGCACTCGCAACACTCGTTGTCAACAAGATCCGTGGCACATTCAATTCGTCGGCAGTTAAGGCCCCAGGCTTTGGCGATCGTCGCAAGGCAATGTTGCAAGACATGGCTTCCCTCACGGGTGGACAGGTCATCAGCGAGGAAGTCGGTCTCAAGCTTGAGAACGTAACCCTCGACTTGTTGGGCCGTGCAAAGCGCGTCATCATCACCAAGGACAACACAACAATTGTTGACGGTGCAGGCGACAAAGCAGACGTAACAGCACGTATCAATCAGATCAAAGCCGAAATCGACAACACCGATTCCGATTGGGACAAAGAGAAGTTGCAAGAGCGTTTGGCCAAGTTGGCCGGCGGTGTTGCAGTCATCAAAGTCGGTGCAGCAACTGAAGTCGAGCTCAAGGAAAAGAAGCACCGCATCGAAGATGCTGTTTCTGCAACTCGTGCAGCGATTGAAGAAGGTGTTGTCGCCGGTGGCGGTACTGCCCTCATCCGCTCACGTCCAGCAGTGCTCAAGGTTGTCGAGTCGCTTACTGGTGACGAAGCAACTGGCGCACGCAGCGTGTACGACTCATTGACCGCACCTGCTCGTCACATTGCTGACAACGCAGGTTTGGAAGGCGCAGTTGCCATCCAGCGTGTCGAATCAGAGAAGGGTTCAATCGGACTCAATGCAGCAACTGGCGAATACGTCGACCTTGTCAAGGCCGGCATCATCGACCCAGCCAAGGTGACACGTGCAGCGTTGCAAAACGCAGCGTCGATCGCAGCATTGGTGATCACGACCGAGTGCCTCGTTGCTGACAAGCCAGAAAAGAATGGCGCACCAGCAGGCGGCGGCATGCCCGGCGGCGGCATGGGGATGATGTAAATCATTTTCTAAACGCACTACATAATTGCAAAAATGCCTCGGGTGAAAACCCGAGGCATTTTTATTTTCACCCCAACAACTAGAATCAGTATTCATGGCTGCGCAGGGTAGAGGCTTCTGGCTACATCAACTGGTTGAATACGGCATTGCCGGCGGTCTGATCATGATGTCAGCCCAGTCACAATCGCCTATGGTGCCAATCGCATTGGGAATTGCGTTGTTGGTGAACGCTGCGATTGCAGACGGTGGCGTCAGTGCGTTTAAGTGGGTGAGTCGTCGCGTGCACCGATACATCGACTGGCTGATCATTGTGTTGTGTTTTGTAGCCGCAGCGGTTGCAGATTTGGACTCAATTGGACGACTTGCGCTCATTGCGCTTGGGCTAGTCGAAGCGGTCGTCGTGTTGGGTACGAACTTTGCGAAGAAGCCTCCACGCGAAGCTCGCGATCCACGTCTCAATCCAAGACGCCATCGTTAGGCTCTACCACATGAGTTTTGAACAACCACAGCCAGATATGGAAAAGATGTTGCTCGCTTGGCAAACATGGGAAAAAGGTGAAGAGATGCCAGGTAAAACTCTTGCCAACTTGAAGACTGCTGGTCTTGACGAAGTACTCAAGCAACTCATTGCCACCGGCTGGAAGCCAACCGCATAAACAACGCCACCATGCGACCTGGTGGTGATCAAGTAATTCCTCGCCCCACATCGGTGTGGGTGCGGCCCAACAATCCATTTGTCAACCTTGACCATTCGGTCTTGCGTTCGACCGAAATGTTGGTTGAGCGCATCACAAGATTTTCTGAGACCGTGCAGCATGTGCCACCAGCGCAAGACGCGCGTGCGTCAGCAGTGTTGATTCCATTATTTGACGGCGAGTCTGGGCCAGAGTTGGTGTTTACTCGCAGGTCGCAAGATCTCACCAACCACAAAGGCGAGATCTCGTTTCCAGGTGGCCGTCTAGACGGTGGTGAAAGCGCGCGTGATGCAGCACTGCGTGAGGCTCACGAAGAGATTGATCTCGACCCGAATCATGTGGAGATCATCGGTCAGCTCACTTCGCTGAATACCTACGTGAGTAAGAGCCACATTGTGCCCATCGTTGGTTTGCTCAGAAACAAACCGTCCCTCCATGCACGCAACGCCGAAGTCGACAGGGTCTTTACGGTTCCGGTTGCCGACTTAGTTCGCATGGATACGTATGCAGAAGAGCAGTGGGGAGAGCCACCAAATCAATTTCGATTTCACTTTTTTCACTTAGATGATGAAACGATCTGGGGTGCCACTGGTCGGATGCTGTACCAGATCATCTCAATTGGACTTGCCGACTAATCACGGTCCGCCAGCAGCACGCACCATTGTGTAAAAGATTTCTGACCACGCAATGCAGCGCACCTTAAACGTGCGGCGTTGAGAGCTGCAATAGGCATTCATGTCTCGGCGTAGTTGCTCGTCAATCAGCCTTCGAGTCGAGGTATCAAAAATCGCGAGTGCTTTAAAGTTTCGATAACCAAAGTCGTGGCGATTACACGCTGCACGAAAGTTGAACGATCTACCTTCGCTTCCAATGATTGGTGCTGAGCACCCATCCGATGTCCAGTTGAGAGTGGGGTATTGACGTCGTAAAGAAAACCGTTGTCGTGTGAATTCGGCAATACTGAGGTCAAACTGGATATGTCGCACTGCATCGACATTGGATAACACGGGAACCGGGGGAGTATCGAGGGGAGGTTGGGCGGGCAAAACGCTCGTGACCGCAACGAGCATGCTGAGCACAATGCCCATAATGATCGCCTTTCACTCACCAGGGATTTCTGATGAGTTACGCCAATGTGTACGGCACCAGCAGCCGTTGTGCAAAAAATGTCTAGCGCAGCGCCTTTAAGACATTGGCCATCTCGATGGCTCCGATTGCAGCCTCTTCGCCCTTGTTGCCAGCGCCTGGGCCAGATCGTTCAACTGCCTGCTCAACATTTTCAACAGTGAGAACAGCGAAGCCAATTGGCATGCCTGTCTCGAGCTGAATTTGTGCGATTGAGTCGGCAACTGGGCCAGCAACGTATTCGAAGTGCGCGGTTTCGCCACGGATAACTGCGCCAACAGTGACGAGTGTGTCGTAGCGACCACTTGTGGCCATGGCTTTTGTGGCGATGGGAATCTCGAATGCGCCTGGCACCCACACAACATCAACATCGCTTTCACTCACACCATGCGCACTCAATCCACGCTTAGCGCCGTCAAGCAGGGCAGTGACAATGAACTCGTTGAAGCGTGAGCACACAATGCCAACGCGCATTCCTTTTCCGTCGTGCGATCCTTCAAATGTGGTCATGATTTGCCCTTCCCGTTTGGTTGTTTCTTTACTTTGTCGATATCTGATCCGTCAAACACATGGCCCATGCGGTCGCGCTTGGTGCGTAAGTATGAAGCATTCTCTGGAGTCTCCAAGATGCTGAGCGAAACGCGCTCGACAATTGAAAGTCCATAGCCAGCAATGCCGCCATACTTTGCGGGGTTGTTTGTCATCAGGCGCAATTCGCGAACTCCGAGGTCGGCCAAAATTTGCGCACCAATGCCATATTCACGACTGTCGACAGGCAAACCCAATTCGGTATTTGCATCTACTGTGTCGAAGCCTTGGTCTTGCAATGAGTATGCACGAATCTTGTGGCCAATACCGATGCCACGACCTTCGTGGCCTCGCAAGTACACAACTACGCCGCGACCCTCTGCATCAATTTGTTGCATCGCTGCGGCAAGTTGTGGGCCACAATCACAACGCTTGCTACCAAATACGTCGCCAGTGAGGCACTCGCTATGCACTCGGGTGAGCACAGGCTTGCCGTCATCAACAGTGCCTTTGACAAATGCAAGATGCTCAATGTCGTCGACGGTGTTGCGATATGCAACGCAGGTGAAGCCGCCCCATTCGGTGGGAACAGCAGCAGAACCCATACGCTCGACAAGTCGCTCGTTGTGTCGGCGGTAATTGATCAAGTCTGCAATAGATGACAACAACAGGTTATGTTCGGCTGCAAATTTGCGCAGGTCTGGCAAACGCGACATGGTGCCGTCATCATTTTGGATCTCACAAATGATTCCTGCAGGTTCGCAACCAGCCATGCGTGCCAAGTCGACTGCAGCCTCGGTGTGACCTGCTCGTTTGAGCACGCCACCTTCGCGTGCACGCAGTGGAAAGATATGTCCTGGGCGAGCAAATGCACCATGAGCAATTTTTGGGTCTGCCAAGCCGCGCAATGTTGCCGCACGATCGGCAGCAGAGATGCCAGTCGTTGTGCCTTCCAAAAGATCGACAGAGATAGTGAATGCGGTGCGGTGACTCTCGGTGTTGTGATCGACCATGAGCGGCAGGCGCAAGTCGTCGCAGCGTTCACCAGAGAGGGGAGCAACGACAACGCCAGATGTGTGACGGACAATGAAGGCGATTTTTTCGGCTGTGGCAAATTGCGCTGCCATGATCAAGTCGCCTTCGTTTTCGCGATCTTCGTCGTCGACCATCACGATCATCTCGCCACGGGCGATCGCAGCAATGACATCTTCAATTGGGGCCATGCCGTTGTCGCTTGAGTGTTTAGTGGTGTTCATAGTGTGTCCTTCGCTGTTGTTGTAGCTGGTTCGAGGATGATTTCGATGTCGTTGTCAAGAACTTGGGTAGAGACAATGTGACCGTTCATCATTGGTGACATGTCGATTGATTCGATGAGCGCATTAGATGTTTCGCTGCCACCGGCAATGATTGGCGCGAGATGCAATACGTATTGATTGATGAGTTGCTCGTTGTGAAACGAGGTAGCCACTCGCGGCCCGCCTTCGACCATCAATTGAATAACGCCTTCACTTCCAAGCGTGTCGAGAAGATCGGGCAGCGACCCATTCCACTCGAGGCATGGGTTTACTTTGTCGGTGGGTGAGACGTTGCCAAGAACAACGCGACGTGGTGATGGGCCGTGAACATCGCGAGTTGTGAGCGATGGATTGTCAGCGCGCACGGTGCCAGCGCCAACCAATATTGCGTCGCTTTCTGCTCGCAGTTGATGCACTCGTTTGCGCGCTGTCTCGCCAGTAATCCACTGCGAGTTGTCGGGCATTGCGACGCGACCGTCGAGCGTCATGGCCATCTTCAAGATCACATATGGTCTGCCGGTCCGACGGTGGTGCAAATACGGAGCAAGTTGTTGCGCGACGAGCGTTTCTTCCACTCCAACATCAACTGTGATGCCTGCATCTCGTAATTGTTTGATGCCGCTACCTGCGACTTGTTTGTCGGGGTCAACCACGCCTACAACTACACGAGCAATTTTCGCATCGATAATTGCTTGTGTGCACGGACCAGTTTTTCCGGTGTGGCTGCAAGGCTCGAGTGTGGTGTACAACGTGGCACCATGAGTGTTTGTGCCTGCTGCTTGCAGCGCCACAACTTCGGCGTGAGACTCGCCGGGCTGCAATGTTGCACCACAAAAAACTTGACCATCGGTTGCAACAACGACTGCACCAACCCAAGGGTTTGGACGACTACGCAAGCGTGCGTCAACAGCAGTGTCCACTGCTAGTCGCATCATGCTTTCGTCGTTGGTAGTCATTGCAGTCGTCTCTTTCGTCGTTGCGCTTCAGGCACCTCAGACAGGGCAGGGCAAGGACGACGAGCGCAATGCGTACGCAGCAGCAATGGAATGCCACAAGAGCATTCCGTGATACGCGCAAACACAACTTTCGTCTTCTTGCTCCCATCCGGACTCTGACCGTCGGCCCTGGAATTTCACCAGATCAACCTCACGATTGCTCATGAGGTTCGCGGGCTTTAACCGCCGGTAGGGGATTTCACCCAACCCTGCAAGAAATACTCAAATTGCTATGTACCCACAAGGCTAAGGGTTCTTTGGGGCTTCTAGGCATGCGCAGATTGCGGCAGGTTGTCACCCCGTTTAATCTCGGCACGAGTGAGCAAAAGCACGCCACCCAAAATCAGCACGCCACCCAATACCTGACGGAGGGTGAAATCTTGATTGAGGAAAATCATGCCGGTGAGACCTGCGACCAATACTTCCCAAGTTTGGATCACCGCACTTTTGCTTGCACCGATGCGATTCATGCCCGCAAAGAAAACGCCCATTGCGCCGATCGTGCCCACAAGTCCAATCTCGAGAGCGGGCAGCCAGACATCTGCAACGTACGGCATGGTGGTCGGTAACCCTGGTGGATTGAGCAACCAGATAACCGAGAACGAAAATCCTGCGCCGGCAAACACGAGCATTAAACCGGTAGTGAGTTCGGCACGAGGCATGACCGCACCAGCGAGCACCGAATAAATCGCATATGCAAATGCGCCAATCACGATATAGATGACGCCTTTCATTTGTCCACCAGAAACGTCGCTCGCGCTCAAGATCACGCCAATGATTGTTGTCGCAAGACAGGGCCAGATAACTGCTGGCGGTTTGTGTTTGTAGAGCACCCATCCAAACAACACAACAACAATTGGATAGAAGAAAAAAATCACCATTGACAAACCGCTTGGTAAATGTTTGAGCGCGTTAAACATGCATACGCTGTTGGCATATAAACCAATCGCACCCAGTAAGAAAAGTTGGAGAGATGTTTTTGGTGTTGGCCACTTTGTTCGACCAAATCGCACTGTGCGAATTGCAAGAAGCACAATGGTTGCGATGTAATAGCGTGACGTCATCAACCCAAATGGATCCGCCCCATATTCAAAGGCGTGGTAGACAAAAATTGGCGTGATGCCGTAGAGAGATGCACTGATCAACGCAAGCACTATTCCTAGAACGCCTTGGTTTTTTAAGACGTTTTGGTTTGCTGGCACAGAGCAAAACTAGTCGTTGAGCCCCAATGCTTCGTCACGTGCGCGATCGCGCTTGATGATGCTGCGCGAAATGCGTACGCCAATCACAACAAGCGCGGCGATCATGATGGCGAAAGTGGCGTATTGCATTGAGCCACCACGGTCTCCAGACAACACAGGTTCTCTGCCACAACCTGGTTTTGGGTAGAGGCCGATGCATTCGCTGGCGTTGCGCCCGCCATACGGGTCAGGCACAGTGCCAGGAAGAAGATCGGGAGTTGTTTGTACAAATTGCATGCATCCCTATCGTTCCATCTCTAGGGCTGAATTACCACTGTTCAACTACAGTCTTTGGTCACTATGGCAAATCAACTCGCTCACGACCAACAAGTCGTGTTGGTGGTGGATTTTGGTGCCCAATACGCCCAATTGATTGCCCGCCGCGTTCGCGAGGCTCAGGTCTACTCAGAGATCGTTCCCCACAAGATCACTGCGCAAGAGGTTCTCAAACGCAAGCCAATTGCGATCATTCTTTCTGGTGGCCCAGCGAGCGTTCATGTGGAAGGCGCGCCTGTGCTAGATCCGCAGATTTACGAACTTGGCATTCCTATTTTGGGCATTTGTTATGGCGCTCAACTGATCGCAGAGCAACTTGGGGGCAAAGTATCTCGAGGTGGCCGGGGAGAATACGGTCGCACTGTGGTGCAACGGATACCTGGAGCTGCATCACAGTTGTTGAATGACAAAATTCCTGCGCAACTCAATGTATGGATGAGCCATTTCGATGCAGTGTCAGTGTTGCCGAGTGGTTTTGTTGCTACAGCGAGTACGCCCGACGCACCGATGGCGGTCATTGAAAACCCTTCTCGCAAAATTTGGGGAGTGCAATACCACCCAGAGGTTGCGCACACCGAACACGGTCAGTCGATTATTGAGCAGTTCTTGCATCACCTCGTTGGGGCAAAACGCGACTGGACCATGTCGTCAATTGTCGTTGACCAAGTTGCCGCAATTCGTGCACAAGTTGGCAATGAGCGAGTGATCTGCGGATTGTCGGGTGGTGTTGACTCTGCAGTTGCCGCTGCGCTGGTGCACAAGGCAGTTGGCAAGCAACTGACATGCATATATGTAGACATCGGCTTGATGCGCAAGAATGAAAGCGAGCAAGTTGTCGAGACATTTCACAGGCATATGGGCATCGAATTGATTCATGTTGATGCCGGCGCTCGATTTTTTGAAAAGTTGAAGGGCGTCACCGAGCCAGAAGCAAAACGCAAAGCGATCGGCGAACTTTTTGTGCGCATTTTTGAGGAGCACACGGGTGGGCTGACTGATGCAAAGTTTTTAGTGCAAGGAACGCTGTATCCAGATGTGATTGA
>JBIKID010000060.1:0-9822 GCA_044361815.1 Ilumatobacteraceae bacterium
AGTTATGGGTTTGGCGCGTGAACTTCGCCGCATCGGTCACGAAGTACGAGTTCTTGCGCCATGTGATGGTCCGCCTCCTGAACCATTTGTGACACCGTTGGGTCAGAGTCTGCCAACTTCCGCCAATGGTTCAGTAGCTCCGCTTGCGCCAGATCCATCAGCAGCATTGCGCACGATTCGGGCTCTCAATGACGAAGCATTTGACATTATTCATCTGCACGAACCCATCGTGCCTGGTCCTACGGTTACATCCTTATTGTTGCGGCTTGCACCAACAGTAGGAACATTCCATGCGGCTGGCGATTCATCGTCGTATCGAGTTCTCAACAAAACTGCACGTTGGGCAGCCAACCACTTGAGTGCGCGTGTTGCGGTGTCAGAGGCAGCGCGCGAACTCGCATCGAGGTATCTCGACGGCGACTATCAGGTGTTGTTTAATGGAATAGAAACTGCTCGTTATTTAAAAGCCGATGCAGTACGTGAGACTGAACCAACTATCTTTTTTTGCGGGCGTTTTGAGCCTCGAAAAGGACTAGAAGCATTGCTTGGTGCGATGAAGTACTTGCCGCAGAATTTTGCATTGTGGATTGCAGCAGATGGTCCAGGTATTGACGAGATGCACAGACTGTATGAGAGCGATACTCGTATCTCGTGGCTTGGTCGGATCACTGAAACAGACAAGCTCGATCGTCTTTCACGGTGTTCTGTTTTTTGTGCACCATCATTGCGAGGGGAGTCCTTCGGCATAGTTTTGCTTGAGGCAATGGCAGCAGCGGCCCCACTCGTTACGACTGACATCGATGGATACCGCAATGTTGCGACGCACGAATTGAATGCACTACTTGTTGCGCCGGGTGATGAAGAGCAACTAGCAAAGTCACTCACTCGGATCGTAAACGATACAAATTTGTCGCAGCGCCTAGTTGCTGGTGGTCTCAAGCGGGCAGAAGATTTCTCAATGCAGCGTCTTGCAAAAGAGTACGTACTGATCTACGAAAGGCTGTTGGCGGCTGAAAAAAATGATGAGATCGTGGTACAACCCAACAAACTTCTTTCAATGTTTGAGCACCGCGTGCTCCGCCGACCACAAGTCGGCCAAAAATGACACAAGCAGGTCAAGACCCAATATCACGCAACTGAACTAGACTGTGTCGTATGAACATTCTGATTATCCTTGCCGTTGTTGCGGTTGTGCTAGTTGCGTTGGTGTTGCTGTACAACTCGCTCGTAGGTCGCCGCAACGAGGTTGACAATGCGTGGTCACAAATTGATGTGCAATTGAAGCGCCGACTTGACCTGATTCCCAATCTGGTCGAGACAGTGAAGGGCTATGCAACTCACGAGCGTGCCACATTTGATGCTGTCATTTCGGCGAGAAACTCAGCAATGAGTGCGTCGGCGACACCAAGTGCACAGGCGGCTGCTGACACCGTAATCACCGGAGCATTGCGCCAATTGTTCGCGCTCTCAGAGGCATACCCAGATCTCAAGGCCAACCAAGGGTTTGTCTCGCTGCAAGAAGAGCTCTCTAATACCGAAAGTCGTATTGCCTACGCACGGCAGTTTTATGGTGATTCTGTTTTGGCTTACAACACAGCAATACAAAAGTTTCCTGGTTCACTCGTCGCTAGTTCGTTCAAGTTCGCTGAGCGTGAATATTTTGAGGCAGAAGCCGCTGCGCACACCACACCCGAAATCAAGTTTTAGTTGGATCGGAAGTCAAAAGTTTCATGAATGACCTCATTGCGTCTAATAAGCGACGCACATTTTTCTTACTTACTGGATTCGTCCTGATCACCGTGTTGGTTGGAATGGCTGTTGGCGTGCTCATTGGAAATGGCGCCACGGGAACAATTATCGCATTGGTGTTTTCAGCCGTATTTGCATTTGGTTCATACTGGAAATCTGATTCTGTAGCGCTGGCAGTGAGTCGTGCAGTGCCAGCCGACCCTGTCGAATTTCGTCGTCTACACAACTTGGTTGAAGGATTGTGTATTGCGAGTGGTTTGCCAAAGCCACGTGTGTTTGTGATCCGTGATGATGCTCCGAACGCATTTGCTACTGGGCGGAATCCCAAGCATGCAGCAATTGCCGTGACCACGGGTTTGCTCGAAAAGATGAACCGCGTTGAGTTGGAAGGCGTTGTCGCTCATGAGCTTTCGCACATCAAGAACTATGACATTTTGGTGAGCACATTGGCAGTCACGTTGGTTGGCACGATTGCTCTCATCACCGACATCACGATTCGAATGATGTGGTGGAATGGTGGGCGAATAAGCCGTGGCAATGATCGTCGCGACAGCACTAATCCACTTGCATTCATCGGAATCGCGCTATTGATCCTCGCACCGATCCTCGCCAAGATCATGCAGGCCGCTGTAAGCCGAAGGCGCGAAACATTGGCCGATGTGTCGGCATGCAAAATGACAAGATATCCGCCAGGTCTGATCTCGGCGCTCGAAAAACTGCAGGCAGATAGCACGGTGACTCATTCAGCAAGCATGGCGACAGCGCATATGTGGATTGAGCAGCCGATGTCGGGAGTGAATGATTCGGGTCGATTGGGCGTGTGGCATAAACTTTTTAATACGCATCCACCATTAGCAGAGCGCATTGCGCTGCTGAGAGAGATTTAACTATGAATAAATCACTTAATGTTTTCGGTTCAATCCTCGTGGCTTCTTCGTTGGTGCTGGCAGCTTGCGGAGGTTCGTCGGGTTCGTCGGATGTTTTGCCAGATGAAACCACTGTCGTGACAGAAGCACCGAATCTGGTTGTTGTTAACCCGCTGACTGGTTTGCCAAATACTGATTCGACTACGTTGACTCGGCCGGCACTGGTAGTGAAAATTGACAACCATCCGTCAGCGCGTCCACAAATGGGAATCAACCAAGCCGACATTATTTTCGAAGAGAATGTCGAAAAACTGACACGACTTGCAGCGGTTTTTCAAAGCGAAGGTTCGGATCCTGTTGGTCCTATTCGCAGTGGTCGCTTGCAAGATATTGATTTACTCGGTTCATTGAACAAACCGCTTTTTGTCTGGAGTGGTGGCAACGCACTGGTTACAGCTGCGGTAAAAAAATCGGATCTCTTCGACTTGAGTTACACAGTTGCAAACAAAGCCGGCGGGTTTCGCCGTGATAACGATCGCTCTGCTCCGCATAACTTGGTTGCAGAAACGACAAAGTTGTGGACACTTAGCCCAGTCGATTCATCTGCACCCTCAGCACAGTTTTCTTATCGAAGTGCAAGCGATGCTCCAGCCGCAACTGCAAAACCAATTGCGGGTGTCAAGGTCTCAATGGACGGTGTGAAGGTTCAGTGGGATTGGAACGCAACCACGGGTGATTTTTTGCGTATTCAAGATAAAACTCCAGTCGTTGATGCAGCGGACGTTCAACTTGCAGTGCCCAACGTGGTCGTCCTCGAAGTTGAGTACACCAACAGCTACAGCCCGACGTCCAAGACTCTTGGCAGCGGAAAAGTGTATGTGTTTACCAATGGCACTCTGATCGAGGGCACATGGGAACGAACCGATCGTTTGATGCCTTTTTTGCTTAAAGACTCGAGCGGGTTAGTGATCAAACTCACTCCTGGCCAGACCTTTGTTGAGGTTGCGCGCGCAGAGAAAACAGCCGTCGTGCCAGTGGGCACAAACCCAGACGACGTGAAGTTTCTCTAAGAAAACAGTCACAAATAACCGACCGTATGTGTCGGTAATGCGCTGGGTACTATGGAACGCATGACAAAGAATGCTGCACGCACAACTGGATCAATGCAGGTCAAGCGCGGTTTGGCCGAAATGCTCAAGGGTGGCGTCATTATGGACGTCGTCAACTCTGAACAAGCAAAGATCGCAGAAGACGCGGGTGCAGTAGCAGTGATGGCGCTTGAGCGCGTACCTGCCGATATTCGTCGCGATGGTGGCGTTGCTCGAATGAGTGACCCAGAAATGATTATGGCAATTCAGGCCTGTTGCACAATTCCGGTCATGGCAAAAGCACGCATCGGACATTTTGTTGAGGCGCAGATATTGCAGTCACTCGGCGTTGACTTCATCGACGAGTCGGAAGTATTGACACCAGCAGACGAAACGCATCACATCGACAAGATGGCTTTCGATACACCATTCGTGTGTGGAGCAACCAACTTGGGTGAAGCACTTCGTCGCATCAGCGAGGGTGCTGCTCTCATTCGTTCAAAGGGTGAGGCCGGCACTGGCAACGTTGTTGAAGCAGTGCGTCACTTGCGCAACATCTTTGGCGATATTCGCAGAATCACTCAAGCTGACTCAGCGGAGTTGTTTGACTGGGCCAAAAAACTAGGCGCACCTTTACCACTTGTCCAAGAAATTGCAGAAACTGGTTCACTTCAGGTCCCATTGTTTTGTGCTGGCGGCATCGCCACACCGGCGGATGCGGCATTGGCAATGCAGCTCGGTGCACAGTCGGTGTTTGTAGGCTCGGGCATTTTCAAGAGTGATGATCCTTCGCCGCGTGCAAAAGCAATTGTTGAAGCAACGACCCACTACATGGATGCCGATATTTTGGCAAAAGTTAGTCGCAACCTTGGTGCTCCGATGACTGGCATCGGAATGGATCAGATCAACGAGCGTTACGCCGAGCGCGGTTGGTAATCAAACTCAATACCAATGAGTTTGACGCGTTGACAGTCTGGTCCTCACTATGAAGGTTGGCATCTTGGCATTGCAAGGTGCATTTGCAGTGCACGAAGAAATGTTGCAGGGCCTCGGTGCAGACACCGTGCAAGTGAGAACTCCTCAGGATCTCGATTTGGTGGACGCGCTCGTGATGCCCGGTGGTGAATCAACAACGATGTCGCACTTACTCACCACTTCTCAACTGTTTGATCCAATCGCGGATCGAATCAACAGTGCAATGCCTGTGTTTGGAACCTGCGCCGGCATGATCTTGTTGGCAAAGAGCATTGCTAGCGGGCGACCAGATCAGCGTTTTTATGGAGCAATCGATATTGATGTTGAGCGCAACGCCTATGGTCGTCAGGTGGAAAGCTTTGAGACCGAGTTGCATGTCGAGGGCCTGCAGTCGCCCTTTCATGCCATGTTTATTCGTGCTCCACAGGTGGTTCGTTTAGGTGCGGATGTTGAGGTACTTTCAACGCACGAAGACAAAGTGGTGCTGGCGCGACAAGGTTCAGTTATGGTGGCGTCGTTTCATCCAGAGTTGACCAGCGATAATCGTATTCATTCATTGTTTTTGCAGGAGGTGTAGAGATGTCAGGCCATTCCAAATGGGCAACGATCAAACACAAAAAGGGCAAAGCCGACAAAGCGCGTGGCAAGACGTTTGCAAAACTTGCACGACAACTTGAAGTCAGCACCAGAGAGGGCGGCGGCGACCCTGCATCCAATGCTTCTTTGCGCACGATCGTGCTCAAAGCAAAAGCGGCGCAGATGACGAATGATGCAATTGATCGCGCCATCAAGCGAGGAATGGGTGAGCACACAGGTGCAGCATTCGAGTCGATTACTTATGAGGCTTACGCGCCGGGCGGTGTTGCAATGTTGATCGACGCGCTCACAGATAATCGCAACCGAACTGCGTCGGATGTGCGTCTTGCGTTCAGTAAGTCGGGCGGCGCAATGGCTGAACCTGGTGCAGTGGGTTGGCAATTTTCACGAAAAGGTGTCGTGCAGATTGACAAGTCGGTCTCTGAAGATGAAGTGATGCTGGTTTCCCTTGAGCACGGAGCAGAAGATGTTGTCGATGATGGCGATACGTGGCGCGTTACGTGTGACTCACATGCGTTGTACGAACTGAAAGCTTCGTTGGAAGCTGCAGGCATGACTGTTGTATCTGCAGTGTCGACAATGGTTTCATCTCTTCAGGTTCCAGTTACAGACATTGCCGATGCCAAAGCAATACTTCGCATCATGGACGATTTGGAGGACAACGATGATGTGCAAGATGTATATGCAAATTTCGATATGAGCGATGCAATTCTTGAGGAGGCTGCGTCATGAGTGTTGCAATAGGTGAAAAGGCACCGGGCTTCACCCTGCTCGGCAGTGGTGGCAAGTCGTACTCATTGTCTGATTATGTGGGAAAGCCTGTAGTTCTGGTTTTTTATCCAGGTGACAACACCGCAGTGTGCACCAAGCAATTGTGTTCATATAACAACGAGCTTGCACAATTCAATGGCATAGGAGCGCAAGTGCTCGGAATTTCGGCGCAAGATGTTGCGAGTCATGATGCATTTTCTGCCAAGCACGGATTCGGCTTCCCTCTGCTGGCTGATACCGAAAAAGAGGTGGCAAAGGCTTATGGAGTCGTCGGACTTTTGGGCCTGGTAAGGCGCAGTATCTTCGTGCTGGATGCCCAGGGCACTATCCGATATGTGCACAGATCTGCGGTGGGGCTTACCTTTCGTCCGGTTGACGAATTGGTTGAAGCATTGCGCTCAGCGGTCTAAATCCTTACCTAGTCGGTGTTTCGCCACTAAGGTAGAACATATGTTCGCCCAGAAGCCGGCCATAGTTGTCCTCGGGATTGATCCAGGCCTTACCCGTTGTGGCTACGCAGTGTTGCGATCACAGACCAACCGCAACTCGATGGGTACGTCCAGTCCAAGCGTGGTTGCGCTTGGCGTAATGACGACTCCAGCAACCGAAATGTTGCAGCACAGGTTGTGCGCATTGCAATTGGATATCGAGAAACTGATTGATGAAACACGTCCAGATGCAATCGCTGTCGAGCAAATATTTTTTCAGAACAATGTGCGCACGGCAATGAGCGTTGGGCAGGTGAGTGGGTTGGTACTCGCGATGGCAAGTCGGTTGGGAATCGACATTGTGCAATACACGCCAAGCCAAGTCAAGAGTGCGGTCACTGGTTCGGGTACGGCCAACAAGTTGCAGGTGCAAAAGATGGTGCAACAACGACTTGGTCTTTCAACATTGCCTGAGCCTGCTGATGCTGCTGATGCTGCAGCAATTGCATTGTGTCATTTGGCGATTGCTCCATTGCGGAGCAGCATTCAGCGTGCCGAGTCAGTGGTGGGTGCACAATGATTGGCTCATTGCGTGGCGTGGTGATTGAGAGAAATCAAGACTCAACGGTGCTGCTCGAGGTTGCAGGCGTTGGTTATCTCATACATGTCACGCCGCGCACACTTGGTGAACTGGAGCCAACTTCGCAGGCTTTTGTATACGTACATCAACACATTCGTGAAGACGCCCAAACTTTGTATGGTTTTTTGGAACGGGACGAACGTCGAACTTTTGAGATCTTGATTGCTACTCACGGAGTGGGGCCAAACATGGCGATGGCAATTCTTGCAACGCATACACCTCGCGCTCTGATTGACATCGTTGCGACGAATGATCATGGAGCACTCACGCTTGTTTCGGGCGTGGGTCGCAAGACTGCCGACCGATTGCTGATTGAGTTGAAGGGTAGAATGAATCTGCCAATTATGGACACACCGCAAGGTGAGCAGTCGCAAGGTCATCGTGCCGTGACCGATGTACGTGAGGCGTTGACAGGTCTCGGTTATTCAAACGAAGAGATTCGCGACGTGTTGAGAGAATTGTCCGCCACTGATACCGCGGAGAATATGTTGCGGCAGGCGCTAAATGCATTAGGAGTCAAACGTGCGTGAAGAATTTGTAGATCCGCATAAGCGTTCGCAAGACGAGAGCGATGACGGGGAGATGGTGGATGAAGTTGGGTTGCGCCCAAGGTCGTTGTCGGACTTTGTCGGGCAGCGTGAACTCAAGGAGCATTTGAGTATCGTGCTTGAAGCCGCAAGGCGCCGTGGGCAGGCAGCAGACCATCTGTTGTTTGCTGGTCCTCCCGGGCTTGGCAAAACCACACTTGCCGGAATCGTTGCGACCGAAATGTCTGCACATCTTCATGTCACTTCTGGGCCTGCACTAGAGCGTGCTGGTGACTTGGCGGCAATCTTGACCAAACTCGAGGAAAACGATGTGTTGTTCATCGACGAGATTCATCGATTGTCGCGCACTGTAGAAGAAATTTTGTATCCAGCGATGGAAGATTTTCAGATCGACATTGTGGTGGGCAAGGGCCCATCCGCTTCGTCGATACGACTCACGCTGCCGAAGTTCACGTTGATTGGAGCAACTACCCGCACTGGCATGATCACCGGGCCGCTGCGTGATCGCTTTGGCCTCGTTGCACGGCTCGATTACTACGACGAGAACGAATTGCAGTCAATTATCAGTCGAGCTGCCGGCATTTTGCAGGTTGACATTGATGCTCAAGGTGCAGCCGAAATTGCTCGGCGCTCACGCGGAACACCACGCATCGCCAATCGTCTTTTGCGAAGAGTGCGCGATTTTGCAGAAGTCCGAGGTGACGGAACGGTTAATAAGAAGTCTGCCAATGAAGCATTGAGTGTGTTTGGTGTAGATGAATTAGGACTCGACAAAGTTGACCGTGCGGTGTTGAGCGCAATCTGTGTTCAATTCGGTGGTGGACCAGTTGGGTTGTCGACGCTTGCGATCAGTGTCAGTGAGCAGACGGAAACAATTGAGGATGTATATGAGCCATTCTTGATTCAGCAAGGAATGATTGCTCGCACTCCGCGCGGCCGTGTAGCCATGCCGCTTGCCTATGCGCACCTTGGCCTGCAAGCACCTGCACAACATCCAGATCTTTTCGCCTAAGTTTCTCTAGTCGCTATGCATCTTTCGGATATTGATTACGACCTGCCGCAGAACCTCATTGCGCAACACCCAATAGAACCGCGTGATGCTGCGCGGCTGCTCGTCGATATTGATCTCAATGACCCCGCTAGCGAACCAGTGCATCGACATGTTTCTGACTTTGTTGAATTTGTGAGGCCTGGCGATGTCGTGGTTGTTAATCACACTCGCGTGATGCCTGCTCGAGTGATCTTGCATCGTGCGAGTGGCGGCATCGTAGAAGCGTTGTTGTTGGAAGAAAAAGATGCGACTACAACTGTGTGGGAATCATTGTTGCGTCCAGGCGGCAAATTGAAGGTTGGTGAAATTCTGTATTCTTCGGATGACACAGAGTTTTTGCAGGTGGGTGAGCGCACCGAGGCTGGCGACACATTTCTGGTACGGCTGCTCGGTGGCAACGTTGTTGATCAACTCGCGAAATTCGGGAGTATGCCCTTGCCGCCTTACATCACTGAGGTATTGCACGATGCCGAGCGTTATCAAACTGTTTTTGCGCACGACCAAAAGTCGTCAGCAGCACCAACTGCGGGATTGCATTTCACGCCAGAACTCTTGCAACGTGTTCGAGACGCGGGTGTATCCATCTGCGAGGTCGAACTTGTTGTTGGTCTCGACACGTTTAAGCCAATTTCTGTAGACAATCCGCTTGATCATCTCATTCACACCGAGTCATATCGGGTTCCGCAATCGACAATGACGGCATGTCACGACGCACATTCAAGAGGATCGAGGGTGATTGCTATCGGTACAACAGCAACACGTGCGCTTGAGAGTGTCGCAAAGTTTGGGCAGTTGGAGGGCCGGACCAATCTGTTCATCACGCCGGGCTATGAGTGGAAGGTCGTTGACATGATGATGACCAATTTTCACATGCCGCGAACAACGCTGCTGTTGATGATCCAGTCGTTTGTTGGTACTCGGTGGCGCAAACTCTACGAAGAGGCGATTGATCGTGAGTATCGAATGCTGTCATTTGGTGACGCGATGCTGCTTGCACTTCGTAATGAAGAGAAACGATGAGCACCGATTAGCAACTTGCTAGCTAATGTGTGCCACTACCGTGTAGTTAATGTTTCCTGTCCAATTCACTACTGATGCTGTTGATGGCA
>JBIKID010000061.1:0-9721 GCA_044361815.1 Ilumatobacteraceae bacterium
CTGGCGAATCGGCAATAAAGTCTCCACCAATAAGTTGTTGCCAAAATGAAAGTAGGGGACGAGGATCTAGACAGTCAATCGTTAGAGCAAGTGGTCGGGCAATCGGTTGCACAGAATACAGATTACCCAAGCCGTCGGAATGGTTCAACAAATCATCGGTGGCGTTGTTACCGACCGTAAGCGCTTGCAATCACTAATAAACGCGAGTTTGTATGATTTTACTTTCAGGGAAGTTCGGCGAGTCGAGCCTTGGCGATTGACCGTAAAAGCACACCGTCGACTTTCCAGTCAAGTGGAACAGTAAACGTTGTTTTATTGACGGTGTACTTACTCAATTTCTTCGTAAACAGTTTGATGACGTCATCACTAAATGGATTAATCGTCATGTGGTTCTTCGAAACCGAAATACCGATGATGTAGGCCTTACCCTGACGCAACATCGGTTGGTTCCACGCGATCACCAACTCGAGATCTGGATATTTTTCGGTAATGGTTGAGAAGATCAACTTCGCTGTTTTCCTCGTGACGGGTTCTAAGCCTTTGAAAAACTCAGCAGGTGTCGCGACCCTTTTGGAAGATGTCGAGCCGCGGGTATACATCACCAATGCGTTGGCGTGTGCTTGGCTAAATCCATAGTTTTCGCGTAAGAAGGCAATCTGCTCTGGGTACTTTGTGGTCTCTATGTCCTGAAGCAATTTGATCCAATACTGGATCTTTTTGCCGTGTTTCTTCTCAATGGCAGGGAAGAATTTGCGGCGGTCGCCATCTGCAACTGACATGCAGAGAATTTTACCAAGTTACAAGTTAGGCCGCGCGTACCACAACCCTTTGGGTGAAGCACGCGCGGCACAAACTATGGAATAGCGCCCTTAGGGAGCGCTACAGGAATCTTTCGATCACGTAATAGTGATCGAGATCTTCGCTGTGGTGGTCTTTGGCTTTTTGACCTTCTTCGTGGCCGGTGGAGTAATTTTCACCGTCAACGAACACTTGCCAGCCTTCAAGCCCTTCACCACACCTGAGCTCGACACTGAGCAAATCTTTTTCGATGCCGGACTCACTGTGGTCACGATTTTTGATTTAAGAACAATCGTGTTGCCAAGGGTTTTCAGCGCAGAAAGTACGGTAACCGTTTTGCCTTTCTTCACTGACACCACTTTTGGTGCTGCAACTGCTGGAGTTGTTCCGCCACCGCCGCCAATCGCCGTTGAACCACTAGTTGTTGCTCTAAAGGCACCGCCACCAGTGCCTACGGACATCGGCAAGGTCGAGGCCAATTGCCAAACCCCAAGTGAGCGAACACTCAAGACACCTACCTTGTCACCTGATGCAGGTGGAAGTTCGACGTCGGCTACCGCACCGGTATCACGTCCCTTTGAGTTGTCATTGATTGAAAGCGCCTCAGTGGTATCGAGTGTCACCTGAACGGTAGGTGTCTTTGCCGTTCCACCCACAACATCTGTTCCCGTTGTTCCCAATTTAGTCAATGAAGTGGAAACTACGATCACGCTTGAATTCTGTGTGCCTGCCACAATGGTAACTTCACCTGTTGTTTTATCGGCCTGAACATCAACGGCGGTTGCATTGTTTGTTTGAATTGCCGCAGGAGTTTTCAGTGCGATGAACTTGTCGCCATCAAGAGAAATTGATGGACCATCGGAAGTAACACCAACAATAATTCCGGTGTCACAGTCTGCTTTCAAGTCCTTATACGTTCCTGTTGTCGTACTAGTCGCTGCATGGGTTCGAGAAGAAGTACTGACGCCACTGAGAACGTAGATTCCTTTTCCAGCCACAGCAATAAATGCTTTATCTGCCACTTTCGTCGCAGACCCTGTAGGACAATACGCAATTGCATTAATTTGACCTGTATAGGTAGATGACTTACCTGAACCGAATTGGTCCGTTGCACCGGTGGACGCGCCACTTGATGCAACTTCCGATCCGTAATACTTCGCACTAGCAATTGTTGCGCCACTTGTTGTTGCATCGGCCGTCAGACCAATAACACCAAGAGTTCCAGTGCCACTATTTTCTGTGCCGTTACTTACTCCCACAAGCATTGCGTCGGTACCAGCAACTCCCGCCAACGCCGTCATTGATACATCATTTCTCGATTGTCCGGATGCGCAGTTCACTCCGGATTCGTAGATGAAGTCTTGTAGACCAAAGCAAGTTGACCCAGAAGGTACTGGAGCAGTGTCGTCAAATGCAAACCTCAAGGAGGCATCGGTTTTACTTTCACGTGCGGCCGCGGTTGTGGTTGCGGCTAACTCTTCACCCATTTGAGTTTTGCCCGTGCCCGTCGCTGTTGTGAAGTTTTTTATACGGAAGAATTGTTTGGAGTTCAATGCATAACCGGCAGCAATCCATTGTTTGCCACTCGCACCATTCCACCAATCAACGCTGTCGCTACCACCTGCGCCAAGGGTGCTAAATGATGCGCCACTATCATTGGTGAGCAACGTACGACTACCACCAGTGGCACTTGTGGAAACCACATAGGTGCTTCCATCAGTCACGTTGGGTGCGTACACCGTGTCACGCACTACTGCACCCACCATTCCCTTCACAGCAATGCCACCCGAGTCTGCACCTTTTCCTGAACCTGCTTGTGCTGCGATGAACTCATCAACACTGCGGGCTCCTGCTGGTCCAAAACTTGGGCGATAGGAAGGAGCAGCCATGCTTGCCGACTTGCGCAGACCAAATTGTCCGTCGCCAGAGATACCCACCATGTTGTCGGAGAAGTTAAACCCAGAGTCGAATACAAAACCTGTGTTGTTATTTGCGCCGGCCATTGGCAATACGGCAACTTTGTCTATCGCAACGGCAGCACCAGATTGGTTAGCGTAATTTGCTGATGCCCCACTCGTATTGAAGGCGAAAAAGCAACCACGAATGGTTCCCATCACTTTGAAACTTGACATTGCACCACTCGCTGGCGCCAAGTTAGCAATGGAGCCCACCGCGGTGGTTTCATTTTCGCCACATTGGTTTTGGCCGTTTTGTCCAATATCGGTCCAGGATGCTGTCCAAGAGTTTAAAGAGTTTTGGTCTGTAGTCCCGGAGAGGCCTGTACTGATCAGGGGAGTCGCACCGGAGCTTGATTTGTAACCAACCTTTAACGTGCCGGTGGTGTTGTTTCCTGTTCCTTCACGGTCATACACCACAAATGCAGAGACAAAGTCTTGTCCCTGGGTAGACATCATGAGCAGATCACCAGAGTTTGTTGCTGTTGCACTTAATCCAGCCACGTCTCCCGAAGTACCAGTGATGCCTGAAACTGATGTCGCTCCTTGCGCCAGTGCTGCAAGTTTCAGGTTTTGTCCTGTCACAGAGGGTAATGCTCCAATAAAAATTTGATTACTTGTGGAGACACCATTAGCAATTGCCCACTTACCGTTCGCATCCATTCCTGCTGGAACAGTCCAATTTGACAATGCAGGAGCATCGACACTCATTACGGCTGCTTGCCACGTTGCACCATTTTTTGCAAAAAGATATGACGATGTTCCGGAATGGCCCCAGAGGATGGTTCCGAAACTACCTGTTGTTGCAAGCGCCGTCCATGTATTTCCATAGTCCTTGGAGTAGTACAGACCATTTTGCAGTCCAACAGCTACTTCACCGGCGTATCCCGAAGTTGTGACAACGTTTGCCTGAACTTGTGGCAAACCAGTAGTGCTGTCAGCAACGGTAGGAACGGGTGCCCATGTTCCTGCATAGTCAGTAGTGCGCCAAACCGACGGGTTGTTATCAGTTGTGGCATAAAAAACGCCGGTGTCTCCATCTGCCGCGACGTTTCGTACTTGTGCTCCGTATGCATTGGTAAACCGCAAACCCGAAGTTGTTACTGCAGTGAGTGTGATGGCAGTTGCTGCCGACACTGTCGAAGTTCCACTGGTAGTAAAACCAGGTTTTGATACAACAAGTTTTGTAGCGCTTAACGCATTAGATCCTGAATCCAAGTTGGCAACACCACTTGCGTCAGTAATGGCAGCGTCAATCGCTTCCTTCGTCGTGCCGTTTACTAGTGCAACAAATGCGCCCGGGATTGTCCCCGATGCGTCGGAAACCGTAACCACGACAGATGCAGCGTGCACTTCGCTTGGGACTGCGAAGAGTCCTAAGAGTCCGACCGCCGTAATTGTGCCGAGAGCAGTCTTGATTCGACGAGTAAACATTTTTCCCTCCAAGGATTTTTCAACTGCTGATAAGTATGCAATCTATTGCTATAAGTATGGAGGTTATACCTAAAGATGTGTGGTCATCAAGTGATGTGCCAGCTATTCGGACGGTGTTTACCCAGATTTCACAAGAGAATGGGCGTCTTCCACATTTATGGGACAAACTGGTGGGGTGCAGGGTCTTAAGTAAGTGATGGAGAAAAAGACACCCCAAAACAGCGTCGATGGCTTCGACAGCTTGATTGATGAAATTCGATCACGTCTGTTGCCGGTATTGGTAGCGAAGTGGGGAATCGAAGTTGGAAGTGATGTGTGTTCCGATGTCGAAGAGTACGCCTGGGAAAACCGTGTCAAGGTGGCTGGAATGGAGAACCCACTTGGGTATCTCTATCGTGTCGCTCAGTCGAAATCGCGCAGTCATGTGCGATGGATGAAGCGCACTACGTTCCCGAGTCGTTTCCCTGACATCGTTCATGAAGATCCCGCGTTGCACGACATGCTGCAGATATTGGCGACATTGAATGCTGATCAACGCGTGTGCGTGATGCTTGTACATGCATTTGGCTGGACATATGAAGAAGTTGCAGAACTTCTTGGCGTCACTCGTGCAGTGGTGAACCACAATGTTCATCGCGGGTTGACGGTTCTTCGATCATCAACACTGAGTGAGCGGTCTCTTTCTTCTTCACACGACTCGACAACGATGGAGCAACCACTATGAACAATAAAGATGAACAAGACAACATCAACGAAATGCTCGTCCGATCTGGCGACCATCTCATGAATCGTGCAGCACAATACAGAGAGCAGCCAGTACAAGTTACGGTCGAGAGCAAAGATTTTTCATCTCGATACCGCAGTGTGCTCGTGGGTGCTGCCGCGTCAATTGCTGTACTTGTAGTTGGGGTAATTGCAATCAATGGTGAGGGCGAAGTGCCAAGTATTCAAATCGCTACCGGCTCTGTTGAGTCTTTCAACGCAATCTCGTCGGATAGTGCGATGCGACTCAGTGGGGAAATGATTTTTACTCTCGCAGATGGAGTAGATATTGCCGGAGCCAAGCAAGATGTTTGGAAGTGGGGGAATCCAACCGAATCAGATGCAAAGGACTTGGCGCAGCGCTTAGGCGTCACAGATCAAGTTCAGCGCAATGGCGAATACGGTGCGTTGTTTCAGGCAGGAAATCTAACTGTGATGGCAAACGGTAGTTGGTCGTACTACGAAGATTCTCTACAACCTTCCGTCACATCGTGTGTGATGCCGACTGATTCTCCGGATAGTGATCAGCCTCAAGACAGCTCTATCGGCAGCGACTGTGTTGTAGAAACACCACCAGATGCTGAAAATCTGCCGACTGATTCAGAAGCGCGCGCGAAAACGTTAGAGCTACTCGGCGACGGATTTCGAGTGAACAACGTGATGCGCAGTGCATGGGATGTCACGGTCGATGGCACGTACTTAGTCAACGGCAAAGACACCAGTTACTGGGGGCTGGTCGGCTTTGCGGATCAGGGTCGCATTAGCTCGGCGAGTGGATTGATTGGGGAGCCGTCCAACGTTGGAAAGTACAAGACAATCAGCGCAAGCGAGGCCCTCCCTCGACTCAATAGCGGAATGTTTATGGCGTACGACAATGTGCGCGCAGCAACAGACGAGGCGTGTCCGCAAAACGTATCGTGCGACCCTGAAGGGTTTATAGGAGCGCGAACTGAATGTGGTGAGGCAGAGGCTCCATGTACAACAACCATTACTTTTACAAGTGTGCGCCGTACTTACACGCAGCTACACGACAGCTCAAACATCGTGTGGATTGTTCCCGCGTACGAGTACTCCGAAGCGAGCGGAAGCACGTGGACGGCTATGGCGCTAGACGATTCATACCTCGAGAAGGCAGTCGCTTCTATAGGTACAGATACCGTGCCAGCTCCAGTAGAACCAATGCCTGTGCCGCTACCAGGTGATACTGGCGGTGGCAGCATAGAACCAGGGCCTATTTTTGCAACGTCAGCACCTATTGGGCTCAGTGAATTGGAAGCTATAAAGGTCATCGAGTCCGAAGGGTTTACCGCGAGAGTGGTTGCACGAGACGGAGAGTCACTGTCGGGGACTAAGGACTACAGGCTTGATCGCGTAAACATCTCAATAGAGAACGGTGTTGTAGTCAGTGCCGATATTGGCTGACGCAGGGCCTACTTTGGCACTGATAAATTGACTTTCATGTCAAACAATTTCCCAGCACCAGATGCGCTCGACGATTATCTGCTTGATGCCTCAGTGCAGGGCGAACAAAGTGACAAAAACAGTCGCCGAGAATCACTAAAACTAGAAAATGCAATTGCCGCTCGCTTTTGGGGTGGCATTCAGTGGCGCATCGTGGTGACGTTCGGTGTCTGCGCAGTGTTGTGGAGCATTGTTCTTGTTCTTGGTATGAATGGAACGATTCCTCTATGGATCGGACTCATCCTCAACACCGTTTTGGCAGCAACCTTTTACATGCCGATGCACGAAGCCGTTCACAAGAACATCTGGGGCAAAGTGACGAGTGGACGAGTGGTGGAGGAAATCGTCGGCACCATGTGCAGTATTCCAACCTTGATTCCATTCCGCCTCCATCGCGCTGCACACATGCGCCACCACGCATACACGAATGACCCTGACCGCGATCCTGACTATTTATTCCAGGGAGAGCTTCGTGATTTGCCGCTGAAAGTTCTCTCGCTCAATTTCGTCAATGCGTTGTTGCCACTCTTTGCATTCATTCCGTCGATGCGAAAACTGATGCATCCAGCAATGGCCCGTGGTAACAGGGGGAGTGTCAACAAGGCTGAAGGCTTGAAGCAGCTGCGCTTCTGGCTCATCACCCATGGTGTGCTCCTAGTTGCTGTTCTCACTGGTTTCGGATGGCCGGCGTTCCTGTTGTGGTATCTCCCATCGAGACTGCAGGTTGGCTGGGTTGCACTTATTTTTGCTTGGTATCCGCATCATCGCGGTGATAAACAGGGTCGATACGTGGACACACGCGTCGCAGTGTTTCCAGGATCAACGTTCTTGATTCGTGGACATGATCATCATGCTTTGCACCACTTGTTCCCTCGTGTAGCGCATTACCGCTTACCTGCGATGTGGCAAGAGATGGCTCCAGATCTTGTCGCTAAGGGTGTTCGTGCCGAAGGGCGTGCTCTCCAGGCAACCGGTCCAATCGTTTGGTAATGAATGCGAGCCGTTAGGCGAGTACTTTGCGAAGGCCGCTTGTGGCATTATCGCCAATCTTGTTAAATACTTTTCCAAGAACAAGATTCATTCCAGCAATAATCCAATTTGCGGTCAGCGTTGCATCATAAATTACTGCGCAACCTGTATCTGTCTTAAAAATCGTTATGCGATCGACGGAGGTGAAGAAAGTATTTACGCCTCGCACCAAAATGTTTGAGAACTCGTCGTACTCGATGGTGGTGTAACGCAATGTTGAGGTGGATTTTCCAAAACCCTTTACCGTCACGTCAAAGATGGTTCCTAGGCCGGCACCAGATCCTTCAACTTGTACGACCTTGGCAACACCCTTATCCCACTTAGCAAAGTTATGAAGGTCGGCCATATAAGCAAACGCCTCTTGTTGAGTCAGGGAGCTTGGAATTGTTGTTACATATCTGGCCATGAGTTCTCCGTGCAGCGATGCATGTGTTTATCAGTGTTTAGTTAACCCGATTATCTAAAGACCGAGGTGCTCTTTGATTTTTGCGAGTGATGGATTGGTCATTGAAGTTCCATCAGTAAAAATGAGCGTTGGCACAGTTTGATTGCCATTGTTCGCTTTCTCAACTAGTGCGGCGGATTCGGCGTCATGCTCAATGTCGATCTCTGTGAATTCAATCCCTGCACGCTGTAGATCAGACTTGAGGCGTTTGCAGTAACCGCACCATTGGGTGGAATACATCGTGAAGGTCTGTGTCGTCATACGTGTAATTCTATGTGCCGTTCAAGCCGGCAAGATTAAATTAAGAAGCCAGTGTGCCAGCAAACACTTGCCAGGCAAGAAGTGACTTGGCGACAAGGCTAAGAATTATGTACACGCGTTCGCCGTGCAAGTAGTTGGCCCACTTGCCTTTGGCTTTGTACTGCTTCCATTGCACAATTGCAAAACAGTTAAAGAGAATGAACAGCGAAATGATGATGCCATAAACGAATCCTGGAACTGTTGACTCTGCTGGACCCTTTGGGTGCGCAACATTGATCGCAGTTGCAATCCACGGAATGCTTCCTGCAATGCATCCAAACCAAAATGGAAGCATGTCGCCATCGCCAGGTTTGGTGTAACGCTCCTGCAGCCATCCAAAGAGAATCATGCATACATTGACGCCGAATATTCCAAGGAGTGCGATGTAGTCGGCCGTGCCATTGAGCTGCAAAATGACAATGATCATGAGTGACGAAGAAATCGAATACTCAACCCAACGGAAAACGTTGATGTTGTTGCGAAGTCCTGCTGAGTACTTGGGGAACATTTTTTTAGAACTAATGAGAAAGTGAAAAAAGGCGGAGAGTGCAAGGAACGCTGCAACCATGTAACTGATATTGATATTGAACAGATTGATTAGTGACGAGAAGTTGCCCGTACCTGGGGCTTCGGTGAGGTAAATGGCATTGACAGGCAATGAAGCGTCATTGGAAAGCAACAAGATACCGATGAGGGACGCAAGGTGTAGGAATCCCGCAATGATGTTGAGCCGGCGAAGTTTGTTGATTTCAGTTTCCATTATTTTCTCCTAGTGTCTCACGTCAACTTTGATTCGAGTATTACAGATCACAGCGATGATTCTGCGCTTCCGTACTCAGCGTGTCAGTTGCTTCACGTAATCAAGTGCAGGAACTTGGGTGTCACCATCGGGGCAGGATTGTGCAGATGGACCCATGTTGGTAAAACCCGCACGACTTGCGGTTGCACGTGAAGCATCATTGGTTTCGGCAATGTGGGCGCTCAGGAACTTAATTGACGGAATAGTGAGTGCGAACTGCTCGACAAGACACAGAGCATGAACGGCGGCACCACGTCGACGACCCCATGGTGCTATCCAATAACCGACATCCGCATCGCCCGTATCGAGATCAATCGTGTGGATGCTGATAACTCCAACCGGTTCGTTCGTCTCTTGTTGTTCGATTACCCAGAGATGAGATTCGTTGATGGTGTTATTTATGAATCCGAGTGCGTTCTCATGTTTGTAGGGACGTGGTACGAGGGTCCAGCGCTGCACTTCAGTGTCTTGGCAGGCCTGGGTAATCCACTCCGCATCAGCAAGTATCGGTTCGCGAATTCCAAAAGATGCCACATTGAGATGCTATTTGAACCTTTGTATTATGTTTCATGCATGGACAAGAATAATTTGTCGGAGATTAAGGTGCGCACACGCTGGGGCGAGATGGACCAAAACGGTCACATGAGAAATGTGGCGTACTTGGATTTATCGGCAAATTGCCGCATGGAATTCTTTGATGCAAATGGTTATACGTTGATGGATTTCTTCGGTGCAGGG
>JBIKID010000126.1:0-2840 GCA_044361815.1 Ilumatobacteraceae bacterium
CGCGAGGATTCTGTTTGCGATCTGCGACTTGAGCCAAAAAGAACTCAATGATGTTCTTGCGAGCCCATTTGCGTCCTTCCACATCTGTGATGTTCTCAAGAGCTGCACGCACCCACGCAGTGAAGTCAGATTCCATCTCAAGTGGCACACCAAGCAAGTTTGCTATCACGCGTACAGGAATGTGCTGTGCGTAATCAGCTGCTGCATCGGCAGTGCCTTTGTCAATCACTTCGTCAATTAGTTGGTTGCACAGGTCGCGGGTTCCCTGCTCAAACTTGGCAACCGACTGCGGAGAAAATACCGGCAAGATGAGTCGACGATGCCAGTGATGGTCTGGTGGATCAGAAGTAATTGGTGGGGCTGCAACGTTTCCATATGCGCCTTCGGCCTGGCCGGGGATTGGTGGCACAACCAAAATGCCGCGCGATGTGAACGTCTCGTACTCTTGGGCGATCGCTACAACATCTTCGTAACGCGTTGGCAACCATGAGCCTTCATAACGCTCGGTGCGAGCAATCGGGCACTGTGATTCACGAATTTCTGAAAAACTTGGATACGGATCTTTAACAAACTCGGGCTCAAAGATGTCGTAGTCAGTCAGCAGATCTTCTACAGGTTTACGTACTTCAGTCATGCAATAACCCCCCAGTTATTTATGCACTTCAGTTAATCAGTAATGACAATTGCGCGTTCTGGACAATTTGATTCTGCGCGTCGAGTTTTAGCCTGCAACTCTGCAGGGATATCACCGTCAATGAGCACAATGGCATTACCCATCTCATCACTACCAAACACCTCAGGTGCAGCAATCGCACACATCTGGTGGCCATGGCATGCATCGTCAATGACAGAAACTCTCATGATCTACAGACTAATAAATGTCAACCAAGCCGACAGAATCGGGAAAACTCGGTTTTGGCCAACAGATGTACCTCAAGCGCTCTGTTTACGCGCCTATCGTTGAGGCATTCCCACTATCGATTCACTTTTAGCCTTCGCTGCAGCGTCGCTCGCACTACTCGTCATTCCTGGCCCAGCCGTACTGTACGTCATTAACCGCAGTGTTTCCGATGGCAGAAGTGTCGCGCTTTCTGCCGTTGCCGGCCTTGAGATTGGCAACTTTTTCCATGTTGTTGCTGCCACAGCAGGGCTCTCTGCGATCATCGCTGCCTCTCAAACTGCATTTACCGCTGTCAAATGGATCGGTGCGGGCTACTTGGTTTTCATTGGCTTGCGCACGCTCCTCCGCAAACCAGCAGTGTTTTCTGATACTTCGACATCGGTTACGTTGCGTCGATCATTCACTCAGGGAATCATCGTCAATATTTTCAATCCAAAAGTTGCATTGTTCTTCTTATCGTTCTTGCCGCAATTTATTGATACAGATCGCGGTTCGCCAGCACTTCAGTCACTCATCTTGGGATCGACATTTGTATTGATTGGTTGCATCACCGACGCACTGTACGCACTCACGGCAAGTGCTTTGCGGGCTCGACTGCTCACCGGTCGATCACTTCCATTTGTGCAGCGATACGTGGCTGGCACTGTTTTTGTTCTGCTGGGTGTTATGGCCGGAACGGCTGTTGCCCCAACCAGCCCCTAACAAAGGGTCAATTACGAGGGTTACATTCAAGCGGCACACCGTTATTGTTGACATCTATGAATTATCAACACATCAAAAATCGCCTAGACGCCAACGACATCATCGTTCTAGATGGTGCGACTGGTACCGAGTTGCAACGCCGCGGCGCAAAGATGGACACTGCTGCATGGTGTGGTCCTGCTTCGCTCACAAATAGCGCACTACTCACCGAAATTCATCTCGATTACATCAAGGCCGGTGCCGATGTCATTACAGCAAACACCTTTGCATCGTCGCGCCTCATGCTTACCGATGCAGGTTTTGGTGACCGTGTTGCAGAGATCAACACCATCGCAGTTGAAGCTGCACTTCGCGCACGCGACTTGGCGCCTGCAGGTCGCAAAGTTGTTGTCGCTGGTTCGCTTTCTCACATGGTGCCAGTCGCTGAGGGCACTGCAGTGGTTGACCCAACCAAAACGCCACCTCTCAATCAGATATCGGACGCCTTTCACGAACTTGCGCAAGTTCTCAAAACTGCAGGCGTTGACCACATCATGCTCGAAATGATGTACGAACCAACCCGCGTTCCACTTGCGCTTGAGGCTGCACTGGCAACCGGACTACCTGTTTGGTTTGGCATGAGTGCTCGGCGTACGACCGACGGCCGTGTCGTTGCATTTCATGCTTTTGATGATTTGCCGCTTGAAGAAATCACCAAGTTCATTCCAAAAACCGGTGTGGATGTAGCAGGCGTGATGCACACCAGTGCTGAAATCGTTGGCGAGTCACTCACAACCATTCGCAAAACATTCCCAGGCCCTCTTTCTGCTTATCCAGATGGTGGTTACTTTGAAATGCCCGACTGGAGATTTGTCGATGTCATTGAGCCAGCACGCCTAGAAACATTTTTTGAACAATGGACATCGCTCGGCGCACAAGTTATTGGTGGATGCTGCGGTCTTACCGTTGAGCACGTTGATGCAGCACAGCGCGTACATCACGCACACTCAACTCGCTAATTTGCAAACACGCAAGAGGCATGTTAGGTACAAGTTAGGCACACATAACAATTAGGTGTGCATAACACCATCTGTGAATTAGATGACATCAGTTTCTTCAGTTCGTTTTGTGATGCGCTCGTACTCTTGTTTCTAGGAGGTGATCGTCGCTTGATAACTCCCAACAATTCGAGCGATAAAACATAATGAAACGCAGAACACTTGACATGATCTTCAGTGCGGGCGGTATAGCAGTAGCT
>JBIKID010000062.1:0-9610 GCA_044361815.1 Ilumatobacteraceae bacterium
CATAGCCACAACGCAATTCGCGCTCCGGCAATGTTGCCAAGGCATCGGTATCGCACAACACAGCATGCGGCTGCCAAAACGCTCCAACCAAATTCTTGCCTTCTGGCAAATTCACTCCGGTCTTCCCACCTATTGCTGCGTCAACCATTCCAACGAGCGAAGTTGACACATGCACGACTGGTGTGCCTCGGTGCCACGATGCTGCTGCATAACCCGCAACATCTGTGACTAGCCCACCGCCGACTCCGATGACAACGTCATTGCGATTGAGTCCCGCAGCCGCAAACGCACGTACAATATTTTCAATGGTTGCCAGCGTTTTGTTTTGCTCACCCTCACCAATCACCACTGTGGTGCTTGGAATATTGGTCTCAACCTGGATGGGAATGGAATTCTGAGTCACTATCACTGCCCGACGAGCAGTTGCGGGCAGCACCGAATCGAGTTCAACTCGCACACCCGCACCCACAATTACAGGGTATGAACGATCACCGAGTTGCACGGTTACTTGTTGGCGACTCATATTCCCTCCGACTGACGAAGAATCTGCAATACAGCATCAATCACCTGTTCGATCTGTTTTCCAGTCGTATCAATTTTTGATGTGGCGATCTGCTCATACAAACTGGCCCGTTCATTACTCAGACTGCTCAAAACTTGTTGCGGATTAGTCGCCAAAAGTGGTCTTGAAGTTTTGGAAGATGATGTTCGTTTCACCAAATCATCCACGTGTGCATCGAGCCAAATTATGTGATCGGCTGCAGAAACAATTTTGTCTCTATTAACTTGAGAAATTATTGCGCCTCCACCCGTAGCCACAACTACAGAGTTTGCAGTCTGTTGAGCAATCTGCTCACGTGCATCATCCAAAACCGTTGCCAATACATCTGTTTCGATAACACGAAATTCAGATTCACCACCGCGCGCAAAAATCTCACTCACAGTACATTTCGCTGATTTCATGATCTGGGCGTCCAGATCGGTAAATGCGCACTGTAAAGCGTGGGCAACCCCTGAACCAACAGTGGACTTCCCGGATCCCATTACACCCACTAGCACTACCACGCCAGTTTTTGCCGCCGATGGTTGTGCTTTCATCACCGGTTGAGTCGTAACGCTCACTTTAAGGATGCAGCAGATGCCTGAGCATTGCGCACAAACTCCGCAACAGAGTCTCCACCAAACTTGCGTTGTGCTTCGTTGGCGAGCACGAGTGCCACCATGGTTTCCGCAACCACACCCATCGCAGGAACTGCAGTTACATCAGTTCGCTCTTTGAAGCTCACTACTTCTTGTTTGGTAACCGTGTCAACAGTCTTCATTGTTGGTCGATTTAACGTTGCAAGCGGTTTCATAGCAGCCCGGACAACCAACAATTCACCAGTTGTCATGCCACCTTCAGTACCACCAGCCAATGTGCTCTCGCGTCGGTAAGTCTTATTTTCTTCGTCCCAAATAATCGGATCATGTGCGTCGCTACCCCGTCGGCCAGCAACTTCGAAACCGTCACCAATCTCGACGCCTTTCACCGCTTGAATACTCATCATTGCTTGCGCAAGCAAACCATCTAACTTGCGGTCCCAATGAACGTAGCTACCCAAACCAACTGGCATTCCATATGCGAGAACTTCAACGATCCCGCCCAGACTGTCACCATCTTTTGCAGCTGCCTCAATCTGAGCAATCATCTGCGCTTCTGAATCCTTGTTGAAGCAGCGAACTGGTGATTCATCTACTGTCGCCAAATCACTCATCAGTGGACGCACTGCAGTGGTGTTTCGGGCACTGCCCATTTGCACAACATGGGAAAGGATTTCGACGCCAATAGTTCCGAGAAATATCTTGGCTAATGCACCCGCAGCAACACGCGCAGCAGTCTCACGCGCACTTGCACGTTCCAATACATCCCGAGCATCGTCGAAACCATATTTTTGCATTCCGGTTAAATCGGCGTGACCAGGACGTGGTTGAGTAAGTGGCTTCTTTGTCTTACCCGGCGCAGGTGACATCTCTTCATGCCAAACATCGCTCCTGGACCACTCACTATTTTTGATCTCAATTGCAATCGGCGACCCAAGCGTTCGCCCATGGCGAATTCCACCCAGCAACACGATTTCGTCTTGTTCGAAGCGTTGTCGTGGTCCGCGCCCATACCCAAGACGGCGTCGAGCAAGTTCGTTCTGCACCTGCTCCGCTGTCACCTCGAGCCCGGCGGGCAAGCCCTCAACGATGACCACAAGGGCCTGGCCATGGCTTTCACCTGCGGTCAAATAACGCAACATACCTACAGACTACCTGTGGCATATGCGCCGACTATGGCTATTAATGAGCGCGGCTATTTAAGAGCGCGCTGCGCCAATTCATCAACGGCGGCCTGACGCATTAATTGCACATCACCAATTTCGTTGAACCACGCAAGTTGTTGCAAAGCGCCTTGGTGCACCAGCATCCACAATCCATCTACTGTCTTTGCTCCGGCACGTTTTGCATCTCGCAACAAAATCGTCTCCAAGGGGTGATACACCGCGTCAAGGACTACCAGAGCTGAATGCAGTCGAGTTGCATCAACTGGGGTTTCTTGAGTGCCCATACCAACAGAAGTTGCATTGATCAAAATAGTTGCATCTGCTAAGTCTTCAGCCTTACCAACACGTCCAACATTTGTAGATGCAACCACATCTTGCGCGCGCGACTCAGTTCGGTTGATGACCGCAACATCACTTGCGCCTCGACGTGCCAGAGTTGCAACAATCGCCCTAGCAGTGCCACCAGCACCTACTACGACAACACGACTTCCCGCTATGCCGACACCAGCCTGCTCGATCGCATTGCAACAGCCGTCGCCATCAGTATTGGATCCGATCAATCGACCACCACTGACCGCAATCGTGTTCACCGAACGGGCAGCTCTTGCAGTTTCGTCAACCTCGCCCAAATCATTCGACGAGTTGTTGAGGAATTCAAAAATCCTCTCTTTGTGCGGCATGGTTACAGAAAGTGCCAACAAGCCCTTACTGCCTAGTGTTTGCAATACGCCGCTCAGCGCGTCTTCTTGCACCTCTATCGCTGCATACGACCAATCAAGCTTTCGTTGACGAAACACAGCGTTATGCATTGCAGGCGACAAACTCTGCGAAACCGGAAAACCGATAATTGCAGCTACTTCAATCGTCATGGCAACAATCCAGCAACTCGAGATACCTCAATGTTTGCTTCGTGCTGCTCAAGAGTCGCAGCAAATGCATGACTACCGTCTTTGTTGGACAAGACGTAGTACAAATACCGACATGGTTTTGCGACACCCTTGCAGATTGGGTCATTTTGTAGTGGGTCCGGCGCAGGGTTAAGTGCAGCCGCAATAGAAGCACGACCAGGATTTGCAATTGGTGTCGGCGTCAGTCCTTTGTACAAATACGTGTTGTAAGGAGTATCAAGTTCTTTCGCTTGAGTAAATGTCGAGCCTTCAGGGGCTGCGTAATACAGCGTTGCATCAATCTGCAACTTCATTCCAAGTTCGAGTCTGTTGTAAATGACGCGCGCAATCTTTGCTCGATCACCTTCCGTCTTTGCTTCTCTCTCAATCATCGATGCAACGATCAGTGTTTTATAAGGAGAAACTCCAACTGCATCCTGAGACTTGTCGAGCCCTTCTTGTCGCCCAACTCGCTCCATCAACTGCACCATCCGCGTCACGACCTGACTCTCAGACTCGTCACCAGAAATCTGATATGTATCAGGAAACAACAGACCCTCAAGTGAAGTTTGTGTTGCGGGGCGGTATGCAGACACGATTGATGGATCTTGTGCTGCTTGCTTAAACAAGTCGGCATTAAGTCGCAAAGTCTTTTCGGCTAAGCGCTTAGCCATTTGCGAAATAGTGAACCCTTCAGGAAACGTCACTTTCACAAAAGTCGAAGATGGCGGAATCGAAAGCACCTTCATGATGTTGCCCATGTGGTCATGGGGTTTGATTGTGTAATAACCCGGCGCAAGTTCGATGCCACCTTTTCTGCCGACATACCAGCGAAATACGCCAGCGCTGGTGATGAATCCCTCTGATTCGAGACGCGAGCTCACACTTGAAACACTGTCACCATCGTTGACAGTAAAAGAGACTCCAATGTTTGAGCCACCAGACGGATTGACCTCATGCAAATACCACAAACCAATTGCACCCAAGAACAACGAAAAACACACCACTGCGGTTATGACGACTCGTACCATCGGGGCAAGTTCTCGAAAGTCGCGTGGCTCAACGCTCGATTCAACAACGTCTACGACGATGTCCCAAGGATCGTCGTGCCAATTCTCGGCAACCTGATTCTCTTCCCTTGCAGACTTGATGAGCGGATCGATCGGTTTAGACATCGTTCGAACTCTTTTTCTGGGCATCCAACCAAGATTGAAGCATCACGGCAGCAGCAACTTTGTCAACAACAAGCTTTCTGTCCTTGGCATGCACATTGTTGTCCTGCAAAATCTGGTGTGCACTGACCGTTGTCAATCGCTCGTCATATGTGAGCACTGGCACCCCCACAACGCTAGTCATTTGCGCAACTTCAACAGTGGCAGACTGCGCAGCAGTGCCAACATCACCCGACATGCTGAGGGGCATCCCCACAACAACGCAATCTATTTCATACTCCTGCACAATCGAAGCGATTGTCTGATGATCTTGTAAACGTGATCCGCTTCGATTAAGCACTCGCAATGGTGTGGCAATTGTTGCGCTTGCGTCACTTGTAGCAAGACCAATTCGTTTTGTCCCGAGATCTACCCCGAGTGCGCGCATGCTAAGAGCCAGTGGCTTCAGTCGCCACTCGCCTGGCAATTTCAAGCGCTTCATCAAGCGCCTCTGGGTTTTTTCCACCTGCAGTAGCGATATCCCCCTTGCCACCTCCGCCACCACCAACTGCTTTAGCCGCATCCTTGATCAATTCTCCGGCAGAAAGTGCAACACCACTAGAAACTGTTGCGACTAATGCGACGCCTCCCGAGTCTGTGACGCCGCCCAACACCACAAGGTTCACTTGGGTGTCTTGACGTATCGCAAGCGCTAACTCACGCAAATCATTTGGAGTAATGCCATCGACTCGTGCGACCACAACCCCTTTGACATGTTTTGCGGCAAGCCCACCTGCAAGCTGTCGGGCTTGAGCGCCACGTAACTGCTTGATTTCATCTTGCAGACCCTTAATCTCGGTCAGCTTACGTTTAACAGTTGCAATCATTTCTGCAGAACTCGCGCCCAATAAGTCTGCTGCAGAATTCAGCGTGCGAGATGCATCCAAAACAAAATTCAATGCGTTCTCACCAGTTACCGCTTCAATGCGTCGAAGGTTTGAACCAATTGAAGACTCCGCCACGATCTTGATGAGCCCAATATCACCTGTTGCACGCACATGCGTGCCACCGCACAACTCAATTGAATTTCCGGCCTCCAATACACGCACCATGTCGCCGTATTTGTCACCAAAGAACGCAATTGCTCCTGCTGCAGTTGCCTCGTCTTTAGATGTTTCATAATTTCGAGTTTGAGTGTTGCGCAGCACTTCGCTATTGGCAAGACGTTCAATCTGTTCAATCTCGTCTTGCGTGACACTTGCGTAATGACTGAAGTCGAATCGGAGTCGTTCGTCTGACACCAATGATCCAGCCTGCTTGACGTGCTCTCCCAACACCTGACGCAAAGCCCAGTGCAGAACATGTGTTGCAGTGTGGTTACGTCGAGTTGCATCGCGAACCATTACATCGACAGAGGCCTGCACTTGCTGACCGGGCTCAATAACTCCACGGGTCATCTCGCATGTATGTTTTCTCAAACCAGGCAACGCAAACGTTGTATCAACTACTCGCGCCTCGCCTGTTGCGGATGTGAGCAACCCCGTATCTCCCACCTGACCACCACTCTCAGCATAAAAAGCAGTGACATCAAGGAAGATCTCGACGGTGTTTGCGCCTTCGGCCGAATCACTCACAACAGGCAATACAGAGAGCACCGTGCTTGTTGAGTCTGTTGTTTCGTAGCCGACAAATGTCGTTGTGCCATGTTGTTCCATGACAGCCCTATAACTCTCAACCGAGGATGCATCAACAGCTGCACCCTTGCGTGCGCTCTTGGCACGCTTGCGCTGCGCCGACATTTCTTTTTCAAAACCTTCTACGTCAACTTCAACATTGCGCTCGCTGGCAATCTCTTGAGTCAGTTCGAGTGGAAAGCCATACGTGTCATGCAACAAGAAAGCGGTGCTTCCACCAAGCTTCTTTGAGCCGCCCGATAATTCATCTTCAAGAATTGTGACACCAGTCTTGAGCGTCTGACGGAAACTCTCTTCTTCTTTAGTCAACACTCCCAAGATGAAGTCTTTATTTGCATCGAGCTCTGGGTATGCAGAACGCATGACTTCTAGGGCGGTCTCCGTCAATTTTGGCATAACCAATTTTTCTGTACCTAACAAATAGGCATGTCGCACTGCTCGACGAATGATTCGTCGCAGCACATATCCACGACCCTCGTTTGATGGGAACACACCGTCGTTAACGAGCATGGTTGCCGACCTTGCATGCTCTGCCAACACCCGCAAACTAAAACTGTCACGGTCGTCGTAATCGCCAGCACGATATTTGGCGGACGTGAGTGATTGCGCTTGTTGAACAAGCGGGTACAACACATCTGTCTCCCACACCGAATCAGTCCCCTGCATCAAGGCAAGGATTCTTTCCAATCCCGCTCCAGTATCGATAGATGGTTTTGGTAATGGTGTACGTGACCCATCCTTGGCTTGGTTGAACTGCATAAACACCAAGTTCCAAAATTCGAGAAAGCGGTCACCTTTTTTGTCATTGAGTGGTCCACCGTCAGGACCAAAGGCTGCGCCACGATCAATGTGAATCTCTGAGCATGGCCCACATGGACCAGTGTCGCCCATCTGCCAAAAGTTGTCTGCATCGCCAAGTCTCTGAATGCGGTTCATCGGCACACCAACGACGTCGTGCCAAATTTGCTCAGCCTCATCGTCGCTCTCGTGAACAGTGATCCACAGTTGGTCACCATCGAAACCAAAAACTTCAGTTACAAGTTCCCATGACCATGGGATCGCATCTGATTTGAAATAATCGCCAAAGCTAAAGTTGCCCATCATTTCAAAGAACACGAGATGTCGTTTGGTGCGCCCAACGTCATCCAGATCGTTGTGCTTCCCACCAGCACGTGCACACTTTTGAACACTGACCGCACGTTTGTAAGGTGCGGCTTCGTCACCAACAAAATAGGGCTTGAACGGCACCATTCCCGCAACGGTGAAGAGCACCGTTGGGTCGTGCGGAATCAGACTTGCTGATTGAACCGGCGAATGGCCTTTGGACGCAAAGAAGCCAGTAAAGGCTTCACGAAGTTGCTGAGCCGAAGTGATTGAACTTTTGTTTGCCGACATTTGGGACAAGTCTAGTTGTCGAGCAGTGCAGCCTTACTTGATATTGCTTCGCGAAGCGTCACTCTGATTGTCTACAAAACTGCTGTCTTTGGCGCGCAGGTTTCGCACAATTTCTGCACCTTGACTGGCCAGTTTGACTGCACCATCATACAAATCGCTTGCCACTTGAGCAGGCGTGATTTGGCTCGCGGCATCCCGCGCCTTTTCCTTGACGTAGCGCCAACCGAATACTCCGGCAAGAACACCCATCGAAAACCAAAACAGACGCTTCATCATCTCAAACCACCTCGTTGTGTGCTGACATCCAGACAGACTTACTTGTTATTCGGCGGCTTGTAATACGGATCACTCCGCCGCACCGACCCTTCAGTCTGCGCAGGAAGATAGTCCTGTTCCACTTTCTGACTCGAATTCTTTTTGCTACTTGTCTTTTCACCCGATTGCTCATCGTGTGGCGAGCGGTATTCGGTGCCATGACCCAATACTTCGGCTCCCGCATAATGGGCATCCCGCAAGTGCGCTGGCACCTCGACATCTACGCCTTGTCGAATATCGCTTCGTGCATTCCATATTGCAACAGCAGAGCCATTGCTCTTAGGCGCTTGGGCAAGATACACAACTGCTTGCGCGAGGTTGAGTTGTGCTTCGGGAAGTCCAACATGATCAACAGCTTGCGCCGCAGCGACCGCAACGATAAGCGCTTGCGGGTCTGCCAAACCTATGTCTTCAGAAGCCAAGATGATGAGTCGGCGCGCGATGAAGCGCGGGTCATCTCCAGCTTCAAGCATTCGTGCAAGCCAAAAAATACCAGCATCAACATTGCTTCCCCTGATGCTTTTTATAAATGCGGAGACAACGTCATAGTGATCATCGCGTCCATAATTTAATGCACTCACTCCAAGAGCTGACTCGACATGAGCGATGGTCACTTTGTTTGGTCGCGCTAGTGCACACGCAACTTCGAGAGCAGTTAAGCCTTGTCGCCCATCTCCTGCCGCGCGTTGAGAAAGTATTGTCAGTGCATCATCATCGGCCGTCATACCTTCTGCTGTCAATCCTCGTTCCAACAAGCTTCGAATCGCAGCGACACCAAGTGTCTCGAGTCGAAACATCGTGCTTCGACTTCGCAACGGACCATTGACTTCGAAAAACGGATTCTCTGTAGTTGCACCAATCAACGTGATGATGCCACTTTCAACCGATGGCAGCAGTGCGTCTTGCTGTGATGTTGAAAAACGATGAATTTCATCTACAAAAACAATTGTTGAACGCCCGTGTTGCCCGAGTCGGTCTGTTGCTCGCTCTATTGCTTCTCGCACATCCTTGACACCAGAGGTCACTGCAGACAATCTTTCAAACGCGCGATTAGTGCTCGACGCAACGACTTCAGCAAGTGTTGTCTTGCCAGTTCCTGGCGGACCCCACAAGATGACTGAAGACAAACGATCGGCTTCAATCAACTTTCGCAAAGGTGCCCCTTGCGCGATCAGATGTTCCTGACCAACAATTTCGTCCAACGTGCGAGGTCGCAGTCGTGCTGCAAGTGGTGCCTGCGATCGCAGCCTGTCAGCCACCGCTGCAGAGAAAAGATCGTCGGCCTGAGTCAAGCGTTCGTGCTCGCTAACTCTTTGCTGGTGGAGGCAACAAACGTATGCCCAACTCGTTGAGCTGTGCAGGGTCAACGGGTGTAGGAGCATTTGTCATTGGATCGCTCCCCGACTGCGTTTTTGGAAATGCAATCACTTCACGAATGTTTTCTTCTCCGGCCAAGATCGCCACAAGACGATCAGTTCCGAATGCAAATCCACCGTGTGGTGGTGCACCGTATTTGAACGGCTGCAAAAAGAAACCAAACCTGCGATCAGCATCTTCATCCGAAATACCGAGCTGTCTGAAAACGCGTCGTTGCATCTCTGGGTCATGAATTCGGATTGAACCAGAGCCAAGCTCCCAGCCATTGAGCACCAAGTCGTATGCAAGTGCGCGAACGCTCATCGGGTCTGACTCGAGTCGCTCAATGTCGTCTGGGTGAGGTTGACAAAACGGATGATGTCCTGGTTGAGGCTTGCCAGTTGTTGCGTTGACACCGACGAATAGTGGAAAGTCAATCACCCACACATAGCGGTACGGACCTTCATGGACTGGTGGACGGCCGATGTCATTGCGTAAATGTCCGA
>JBIKID010000063.1:0-9493 GCA_044361815.1 Ilumatobacteraceae bacterium
CGATGCTGCTTGCACTTCGTAATGAAGAGAAACGATGAGCACCGATTAGCAACTTGCTAGCTAATGTGTGCCACTACCGTGTAGTTAATGTTTCCTGTCCAATTCACTACTGATGCTGTTGATGGCAGTGCGCGTGCAGGAACGGCCGTAACCCATAGAGGCTCGTACACCACCCCATGTTTTATGCCGGTTGGTACTCGCGGTGCGATTAAGTATTTGAGTGCATCCGACTACGAAGATCTAGGCGCACAGATTGTTCTCGGCAATACCTACCACTTGATGTTGCGTCCTGGCGCAGAGACGGTTAGTGCAATGGGTGGTCTTGGTGCCTTCGCAGGATGGAAGGGTCTGACGCTGACGGACTCTGGTGGTTTTCAGGTGTTTTCTTTGAACCCCGATGTTGACGATGATGGCGTCACATTTAAATCAACATATGACGGTTCGCGGCATCGCTATACGCCTGAGTCAGCGGTGCACACGCAGCAGTTGTTGGGTGCCGATATTCAGATGGTGCTCGATGTCTGTCCGCCGCTTCCATCACCTGTTCAAGTTGTTCGACTTGCTCTCGAACGCACGTCATCGTGGGCACAACGCGCTATTTCAACACACACACGTACTGACCAGTCATTGTTTGGAATTGTTCAAGGTGGCATTGACATCAATCTGAGAGCAGAGAGCGCAGAACGCACAGCTGAGCTCAACTTCGATGGATATGGCATCGGGGGATTGTCGGTTGGTGAGTCGCGAGAGGAGATGTTGCCAGCATTAGAGGCTGCTCTCGCTCACTTACCCTTCGATCGACCTCGCTACTTAATGGGCGTAGGGGATCCTGCATCTCTTGTTGAAGCAGTACACCTTGGCGTGGATCAGTTTGATTGTGTTTTGCAAACTCGGCTTGGTAGGCATGGAACAGCACTCACATCACAGGGCCGTGTCAACTTGAAGCGGTCCGAGTTCACTTTAAGCAACGAGCCAATCGATCCATGTTGTTCGTGCGCGGTGTGTGCTCGCCATACGCGCGGATACATCAGACATTTGTTTCAGGTGGGTGAGCCCACTGCATCTCGATTGGTTTCACTCCATAACATTGCTTGGACGCTGTCATTAATGGACCAGATGCGAAACGCAATTATTGCAGGGCGATTTGCGGCTCTACGGCAAGAGATTTTGACTGTCTGGGGCACTGCGGCTTAGCTCTGTTGAGCGATAGAGTTACGACTTATGTTCAACAGTCATTACGCCACAATTGGCGCCGCAACAACTACCACCAACTCAGGTGGGGGTTTCATGTCCATTCTTCCCCTCGTAGTGATTTTTGGAGCGATGTATTTCTTGTTGCTTCGCCCGCAGCGCAAGCGCCAAAAAGAGACACGCAATTTGCAAAGCACGCTGCAAGAGGGTGACGAAGTGGTTTTGGCTTCTGGTATCTACGGTTTTATCTCCGCCATCGAAGATGGATACGTCTGGCTCGACATTGCCGAAAAGGTAGAGATTCGAGTAGCTCGCAGTGCTATTGCGACAAAGGTGTCAACGCCAAGTACGAGCGACCAGTCTTCATCCGACAAGAACGATAAGAAGTAGGTCAGCACCGCGAATTCATTTGCGGATCTTTTGTATGGTACGTCGTCTTTATTTTTCGCTCGTTGGCATTGTGGTGCTGGTGGGTTCATTGTTGGTTGGCAACCTCTTTGCTGGCAATGTGCCATCTCTTGGGCTCGACTTGCAAGGTGGCGCTTCGGTCACGTTGCAACCAGAGGGCGAGTTCACCCAAAGTGCTCTTGCTAAAGCCGTGGAGATTATTGAACAGCGCGTAAACGCGCTGGGAGTTTCAGAGCCTGAAATCACTCGCCAGGGCGACAACGTAGTTGTCAACTTGCCTGGTGTGAATGATCAGCAAAAAGCTCTCGACATCATTGGACGTCAGGGAGAATTGTTGTTGCGACCTGTGTTGCAAGCTGGCACTCTCAACACGGACACCACGACAACAATTCCTGGCTCAGTTACAACTCTTCCTGGAAGCGAAACAACGGTCGTTGACACAACAGTTGCTGCAACAGAAGGTGGTCCAGGCAGTGCACGGGGCAGGGGCGCAGCAACGACTGTTCCTGTAGCAACCGATACAACTGTGCCAGCACTTACCGCTACGACCGTGCCGACCGATCCTGAATCAAATATTTCGATATCCGAAGACATCACCGACCCAAATGCCAATGTGTTGCTGAGCGGACAGAACGATGAGGCTTACCTTGTAGGCCCAGCTGGAGCAACCGGCAAAGTTTTCACGAACAATGCTCAAGCGGTGATCGATAATGGGAACTGGATAGTCACAGTTGAATTGCGAAAAGGTGCGGATGGTGCCGATCTGTGGAATGCGCTCACGACAAAATGCTTTAATCGCGATGCATCATGCCCAACAGCACGCATTGCCATTGCGTTGGACGGCATCGTGATTTCGGCTCCTACTGTGCAAGAAGCGGTGTTTACGGGTGGCAATGTTCAGATCAGTGGAGACTTCTCGCAATCTGAAGCACGAGACCTTGCCAAGATCCTTGAGTTTGGCGCTGTTCCTGTCAAGTTCAAAGTTGCAACTGTGCAAACAGTTTCACCAACTCTTGGTAAAGACTCGTTGCGTGCAGCAATCATTTCGGGCCTAATCGGTGTGCTTTTGGTAATGGCATTCTTCTTTGTGTACTACCGCATGTTGACCATCGTCGTGGTCGGTGGACTTATGGTGTCTGGCGCGCTGATGTGGAGCATCATTGCATTCATTTCACGCTCAAATGGCCTTGCACTCACTCTTTCTGGAGTGGCCGGAATCATCGTGTCTATTGGTGTAACCGTTGACTCGTACGTTGTTTTTTTTGAACGAATCAAAGACGAACTCCATTCCGGCAAGTCATTGCGAAGTTCTGCGCAACGAAGTTTCACGCTCGCTTGGCGCACAATCTTGGCTGCAGACACGGTGTCATTCATAGGTGCGCTTGTGCTCTGGTGGCTCACGGTCGGTTCAGTGCGTGGTTTTGCATTTTTCTTAGGACTGTCTACATTGTGCGACGTGATTGTCTCGTACTTCTTTACAAGACCAGCTGTGCTGCTGCTTGCTCGTAGCAAATTTATGTTAGGACGCAAGATATTGGGCGTGGCGTTGCCGGGATCGGATTCGAAATGAGCGGCATGATTGGCAGGTTGTATCGAGGTGAGACTACGTTCAACTTTGTTGGTCGCCGTTGGTGGGGGTTCGGGATCTCAATTGCATTGATCGTCGTGACATTCATTTCGCTGTTTGCTCAGGGCCTCAACCTGGGAATTGACTTTAAGGGTGGTGTTGCATGGGAAGTACCGGCGACCTCAATCACGGTTGAAGACGTTCGTACCATTTTGGATGCAAACGACGTTTCAACTTCAGATGCAAAAATTCAGATACTTAACGGTGCCGAAGGGCAACGAATCCGTGCTCAGGTTGGGGAAATTTCAACTGAGACTCGCACGGTGGTGCAGACCGCATTGAGCGAAAAAGCTGGAGTTGAATTACAAGAAGTAAGCGTTGCGTCGGTGAGCTCATCATGGGGTCGGAGCATCACTGAGAAAGCTGTTCGAGCGCTATTGATTTTCTTTGTCATTGTGTCGATGTATATCGCATGGCGTTTTGAATGGAAAATGGCGATAGCTGCAATTCTTGCCATGGTGCATGACGTGTTGATCTCGGTTGGAGTATATGCAACCTTCGGATTTTCGGTTACTCCTGCAACCGTTATCGCATTTTTGACAATTCTCGGCTTCTCGTTGTACGACACCATCGTGGTGTTCGACAAGGTCCACGAGAACACAACGCGATATTCAGCTGCCAAGGTTTCGTACGGCGACATCATTAACGTTTCGATGAACCAGGTTTTGATGCGTTCAATCAACACTTCACTTGCAGCAGTGCTGCCAGTGCTTTCTTTGCTAGTGCTTGGGTCATGGGTCATGGGTGCAATTGCATTGCAAGAATTTGCATTAGCGCTGTTGGTCGGCATGTTCCTCGGTGCATATTCGTCGATCTATATTGCTACGCCGCTCTTGGCAGTTTTCAAGGGTCGCGAAATCAAGTACCGCACGTTGCAAGGCACGCTTCGACTCGGCGAAGAAATGGCCCGTCTCGGTGCCACCTCAAAGAAAGTCGTATCTCGGGCGGTCGGAGACACAGGTTCGTTGAGCGCAACTGAAGCAGAAATTGAGCGCGAGACGGTATTGGCAAGTTCGGTGCTGTCGCATCCACCACGACCGCGCAAAAATCGTCGTCGTTAAACCTTCCCATACACTGAGGGTTATGGGTCAGAGGTTGGTGCCCTTGGCGGGCAATAGATGAGTGCAACATCGCGTGTCTTGCCCTGGCGACGTAATCAGTCAGTAGTCGTTGAAGAACTCGTTCCATTGCTGTCGGCCTATCGAAGCAGGCATCCAAAAGGCTCTGTGGCTCAAGTTACTGCTGCATATGAAATGGCGCGCGCTGCTCATCAGCATCAGTCGCGAATGAGTGGAGAGGGCTACATCAGTCATCCCATCGCTGTTGCTCGCATCGTTGCCGAAATTGGTCTCGATGATGTCTCGCTCATTGCGGCCTTATTGCATGATGCAGTTGAAGACACAGAGATTACTCTTGCGGATGTTGAAGCATCGTTTGGTGCCGAGGTTGCAGGAATCGTAGATGGCCTGACCAAGCTTGAGCGTTTGCAGTTTGACTCTCGAGAAGCTCAACAGGCTGCGACGATGCGCAAATTGCTTGTGGCAATGGCCAAAGATATGCGCGTGTTGATTATCAAATTGGCTGACCGACTTCATAACATGCGCACCATTGCATCGGCACCACTTGATAAGCAGCGCCGTGTCGCACAAGAAACTCTTGATATCTATGCACCTCTTGCTCACAGACTTGGCATGCAGGAAGTTAAGCAGCAACTTGAAGATCTGTCGTTCGCAGCGTTGTACCCAAAGCGCTATGCCGAACTTGATTATCTTGTATCAACTCGTGCACCCGAGCGGGACATCTTTCTTGCAAAAGCTTTGGGTCAAGTGGGTGCATGGCTTAAAGAAGTGCACATCGAAGCAGAGCTGACTTCACGGGGCAAACACCTCTGGAGTCTGTATGAAAAAATGGTGCAGAAGGGTCGCGGGTTTGATGAGATCTTCGACCTAATGGCAATTCGAATAGTTGTCGACTCGGTGAAGGACTGTTATGGGGTGCTTGGCTGCATTCATGGTCACTGGACACCAGTTGTCGGCAGGTTCAAGGACTACATCGCAATGCCGAAGTTCAATTTGTATCAGTCGCTGCATACAACGGTGATTGGGCCAAGTGGCAAACCAATTGAGGTGCAGATTCGCTCGCGAGACATGCATCAACGTGCAGAGTGGGGAGTTGCTTCGCATTGGTCGTACAAGGATGGAGTTCCTGCCACGGATGTTGACTGGTTGAACCGCATCATTGACTGGCAAGACGAAGTTTCGGATCCACGTCAATTCCTTGAAAGTCTGAAGAGCGATCTAGATCAGGATGAGATCTTTGCATTCACACCGAAAGGTCGCGTGATTGCATTGCCAGTGCAGGCAACACCGGTTGACTTTGCCTACGCAGTGCACACCGAAATCGGCCACTCATGCATGGGCGCCAGGGTTAATGGTCGACTTGTGCCGCTCGATACTGTGCTCAACTCTGGTGACACGGTAGAAATATTGACGTCGACAGCCGAAAGTGCAGAGCCTTCGGAAGAATGGATGAACTTTGTTGCATCGCCCAAAGCGAAGAGCAAAATCAAGCAGTGGGTATCGCGAGAGCGCATTGATGACCTGGTCGAGAACGGACATGATGAATTAGTCGAAGCGTTACGGCGAGAAGGCGTACCTGTTCAAAAAGTTCTTGACTCCGAAGTGTTCACTGCAGAAATTGAGTCAATGAATTACGCCGATGCTCCTGCTTTATTTTTGGCGATCAGCGAAGGTCATGTGCAAGCAGATTCAATTGCCTCACGAATGGCCAAAGCGGTGAGGAGCGGACCAGGTGGCGAACAGTTGTCGGTTGGGACCCGCAGCTTTGTGCAAAGCGAAAATGGTGACCAGCAGGCGGGCGTGCATGTAGAGGGAATGGACGATGTGGTCGTGCGTCTGAGCAAGTGCTGCACACCGGTGCCTGGCGACGAAATTTTAGGGTTTATTGGACAGGGTCAAAATCGGAGCAAGGGAGTCAATATCCATCGTGCTGACTGTCTGAGCGCGATTTCGCTAGTTTCCCAAAATCTTGAACGAGTTGTGGATGCCGAGTGGACAGGCATCCTGCAAGGTGCAACATTTATTGCCGCCGTTGAAGTTGTTGCGCTCGATCGATCCCGTCTTCTGCGCGATGTTGCCAACGCGTTGTCGGATGAGCATGTCAACATCGTTTCTTGCACCACGCACACCGGTGCAGATCGTGTGGCCAAGATGCGGTTTGAGTTTGAGTTTGCTGACCCTGGTCATTTGCAATCAGTCCTGCGCACGATTAAACGCATTGATTCTGTATATGACGCGTATCGTGTGATGTCAACGGAGCATCCAGCGTCTAACCTGATTGTGTGACGGTTTTTTCAACTAGCCCTGGCACTCGGGACATTTTGGCCCCCGATGCAGCACGCTGGCGTCAATTTCAAGAAGTGTTTGCATCGGTTGTGCAGGACGCGGGTTACCAGCTGATTATTCCGCCGATGTTTGAAGACCTTGGGGTCTTTCTACGACTAGGTGAAGCCACCGAAGTCGTGACCAAAGAGATGTATGACTTTGAAGACAAGGGTGGTCGTCGAGTTGCTTTGCGTCCTGAACAGACAGCAAGTGTTTGCAGAGCCTTTGTTGAGCACCGACCTACTACTCCTTGGAAGGTCTGGTACTCAGGACCAAATTTTCGTTATGAGAAACCCCAGCAGGGTAGATACCGACAGTTTGATCAGGTTGGTATAGAAGTACTGGGCGTTGACGATCCACTCTTGGATGCCGAAGTGATTGCACTTGCTGCAACCTTTTTTGCGAGGCTCGGGTTGAAGGATGTGCAATTGGCAGTCAATTCACTTGGGGATGAGGGAGATCGCGAAAAGTATTCGGCTGCTCTTCATCAATATTTTTCTGCAAACCTTGCGCAACTTTCTGAGGAATCCCAGGTCACACTGCAAAAGAATCCTTTGCGAGTGCTCGACTCAAAGCGTCGAGAAGATCAAGCCCTCATTAATGCAGCCCCGAAAATTCGTGATTTTTTGAGCGCTGATGCGGCAAATCATTTTGATTCAGTGATGCGCGCACTTGACGCGCTCGGCGTGAAGTATGCAATTGATGATCGGCTGGTGCGAGGTCTTGATTACTACCGAAGAACCACGTTTGAGTTTGTTTCGACAGCGCTCAAAGCGGCACACACAGCAATCGGCGGGGGTGGGCGCTATGACGGTTTGGTCGAGCAACTGGGTGGTCCAGCTACGCCTGGTATCGGATTCGCTCTCGGGCTTGATCGAACACTTCTGGCATGTGACGCTGAGAATGTTTTCGCCGCACCAAATACCAATGTGTCGGTATTTGTAGTTGATACAACTGGTGGATTTCATGCTGCGGAGGTATGCAATCTGTTGCGAAACAATTCAATTAGTGCAGATCGTGCATTCGACAATCGAAGCATGAAAGCTCAAATGAAAGCGGCCGATAGAAGTGGCGCTGCTATCGCGTTGATAATTGGCACCGATGAAGTGGCTGCAGGGCATATCATCGTGCGTCCGATGAATTCGGGTCAACAGTACGCAATCGCACAAGATCAGCTCGTTGCAGCAATTCGCATCGAACTACAGAAATGAGAGTAAGTACATGTCTAGTTCTTTAACCCCTTCAGTCAATTCGACGGCACTACGCACCCACTTGTGTGGCAGTCTGCGTCCAGAACACATTGGACAAACTGTCACGCTGTGTGGATGGATTGCGCGTCGGCGTGAACATGGTGAACACCTCGCATTTCTTGATGTGCGTGACTATTCAGGAGTAGTGCAGTGTGTGGTTAGCGATGTGAAAGATGTGCGTAACGAGTGGGTGGTGCAGATCACTGGCAAAGTCCAGGCTCGCCCCGAAGGAACAATCAACGCCAACCTGCCTACCGGTGGTGTCGAGTTGGTTGAGTGTCAGCTCACAGTACTGAATGCTGCAGAGTCTCCACCGTTCCCGATTGATGCTCGCGCCGACGATGTGGATGAAGGTGTTCGCCTTAAGTTTCGTTATCTAGATATTCGACGCGAACGGATGCAAAAGAACTTACGGATTCGCGCGAAGGTCAACTCGGCTATTCGTGGCGCAATGGAAGCCCAAAATTTTGTTGAAGTTGAGACACCATTTTTGATGCCATCCACTCCAGAGGGTGCGCGTGAGTTTTTGGTTCCATCGCGCAAAGAACCAGGTTCGTTTTATGCACTGCCGCAGTCACCACAGTTGTGGAAACAGTTGCTAATGGTTGCGGGTATCGACCGGTACTACCAAATTGCTCGATGCTTGCGTGACGAAGACTTGCGAGCAGATCGCCAGTACGAGTTCATGCAGCTAGATGCCGAAATGAGCTTTGTAACTAAGGACGACGTTCTTGCGGCGATCAGCCAGGCGGTTGTCGCGGCAGCCGAAGCCGCACTTGGTCAGACCCCGCCACCGATCGAGCAAATTACGTGGCACGATGCGATGAATCGCTTTGGCAGTGACAAACCAGACTTGCGTTTTGGAATGGAACTCATCGAGCTGACCGATGTGTTCGCGGCAACCGAATTCAAAGCTTTTGCAACAGCGAAATCAATTAAAGGACTCCGTGTTGACGCAGCGACTTACCCTGAGGCTGCAGCATCTGGACGCAGCAAGTTGGACGCGTTTACCGACCGTGCAAAGCAAATGGGTGCAAAGGGTTTGGTTTGGATCAAAGTAGGCGATGACCTTGCCTTGGATTCTCCAGTTGCCAAATTTTTGAGCGACACTGAGCGTGCTGCACTGTTACAGCAGATGCAGGCAAAGTCGGGCGACCTTTTGTTGCTTGTTGCAGACGAATGGTCAACATCCTGCGAAGTGCTTGGACATTTGCGCAATGACATCGGCCGTCCACCAGTGCACGAGGGTCCTTATCGCTATGTCTGGGTCATTGACTTTCCGCTATTTGTTGGCATCAACGCAACAACTGGGAAGCCTCAACCAGGACACCACCCGTTTTGTCAACCACACCCAGACGACATCGAGCGTCTTGAGATAGACCCAATGAGCGTGCGTGCTCTCGCGTACGACCTGGTCCTCAACGGTTGGGAGCTTGGCTCTGGTTCAATCCGAATTCACGATCCAGAGATGCAACGACGTGTTTTCAGACAGCTCGGTATTTCGGATGAGGATGCTGATCGCAGGTTTGGTTTCTTTTTGCAGCCGTTCAAATACGGTGCACCACCACACGGTGGATTTGCATTCGGAACTGATCGTCTTGTGGCGATCTTGG
>JBIKID010000009.1:0-30046 GCA_044361815.1 Ilumatobacteraceae bacterium
GCATCTGGCCTCGAGTCATCGGTGTACGCAATCTTGTGTATCGCAGTTGCTCTTGGTGCAACGATTTGGATGGGTGGCGGAAGCATTCAGTTCTCGCTCTATCTCGTAGCGCTTTGCGGCATGGGAATGCTTGCAACAACTGGCGTCATCGTTTCGGAAGACACGTTTGGTCCTGTATCTGACAACGCCGCTGGCATTGCAGAAATGGCTGGCGAGTTGCACGGCGAGACTGGCAAGATCTTGGTCAGCCTTGACGCAGTGGGCAACACCACAAAGGCTGTTACAAAGGGCTTCGCAATCGGTTCGGCAGTTATTGCCGCAGTTGCATTGTTTGCCTCGTACATCGAAACAATTGCTGGAGAACTCAAGCTTGGTCTTGTGGGCGATGCAATCTTCAATGCACCAGAAACACAGATCAACGTTTCAGACGTGAAGACATTTATTGGTCTGCTCATCGGTGGATCAATTGCGTTCATGTTCTCGGCACTCGCAATTCGCGCAGTTGGTCGCACAGCTGGTGTTGTTGTGCAAGAAGTGCGCAGCCAGTTTGCTGACGGCGGCATCATGGCCGGCACAAAGCAACCGGACTACGGCCCAGTCATCGACATCTGCACCGCAGCGTCGTTGCGTGAGCTCACCACCCCAGCACTGCTCGCAGTACTCACACCGGTCATCGTCGGTTTCGGTATCGGTTATGCAGCACTCGGAGCATTCTTGGCCGGCGTAATTCTCACTGGTCAATTGATGGCCAACTACTTGAGCAACGCAGGTGGAGCATGGGACAACGCCAAGAAGTACATCGAAGATGGTCACCACGGTGGCAAAGGCTCAGCCGCACACAAGGCTGCAGTTATCGGAGACACCGTTGGCGATCCGTTCAAGGACACTGCTGGTCCTGCACTCAACCCGCTGATCAAGGTGATGAACCTTGTTGCGTTGTTGACATTGCCCGCAATCATCAAATACCAAGACAACGACGGCGTACGCCTCTCGATTGCTGGTGTTGCACTTGTAATCCTCGTTATCTCGATCATGTTCTCACGACGCAAGTCGGTGAGCATGGTTGCCGCTTAAGTACTCAACCGTAAAGATCGGCTGACAGGTGTCGAAGCTTCGATACTTGTCAGCCGATTGGGTACAAGCAGTTTCGAATGCCGTTGCAACAAATACAGAGTTGCAACAACTCTCTTCAATTCACTCGGTTGGATTGACGCAGGTTGTCACCGGAACACCCCACGGCGATGTCGTGTATCACTTACAGATCGGCAATGGATCAGCCCTGTTTGCAAGCGGTGAATCATCCCCTGAAGACGTGCGCTTTACAGAGCCCTATGACACAGCAGTTGCAGTAGCAACCGGCGTGCTCAACGCACAAGAAGCTTTCATTAATGGTCATATCAAGTTTGTTGGAGATCATCAAAAGTTGATTGATGCTGGTGACGTATTCGCGGCGCTCAACCCAATCTTTGACAAGATTCGCGAAACAACCGACTACAACTAGAAGTTTGTAAGCAATTGCTTACGAGTAAAAGGGGTTCGCACCTGTCGAGTGATCGGTCAGGTCTCGCACTTTTGTAATCGCAGGAATTTTCTCTGACACCATCGTGCCCACGCCTTCAAGCATTGTCTGGCGACTCATTGAACATCCATGGCAACCGCCGCCCATTGTGAAGTACGCGGTGCCCTCTTTGTCGTGACCGGCGAAGGTAACAAAACCTCCGTGCGATGCGAGCATCGGGTTTACTTCTGCTGCGACGATTGTTTCGATCTCGGCAGAGACGTCATCGTCATTGACAAGACCTTCGATCTGTGGAGACTTTGGTTTGTTGGGATTGCGAATCAGTAAACCTTGTGTGTCGGAATGGTCGATCACTGCGTCTTGAAACGAATCGATATCTTTTGCAGGAATGATGATCTTGAGTCCGTCAATCGTGCGGACTTCGTCAGAAAATGCTGCTTTGGTAAAGAAGTCGAACGACAAGTCGTAGCGAAAGTCTTCGCCTGGCTCAGACAAAATTTCGAGGCGCAGACCCAACTGCTCGCCTTCTGTTTCGGCATCGCGCAATTCGAGCAGTTTGACGTGCGCGATTGGTGTGACGGTGACGATGGTATTGGACTTGTCAGTTGTCTCTGATGTCATGCTGGCAAAGGGGCTCACGGGATTAATACTATCGCCGTGTTGTTTATTCAAACCCCACTGTGGCTGTGGGAGGCCGTAAGTAATGGCACGCGCTATACGATTCAGTTGTACGCACGGGGAGTTCGCTGGATCGGCGGGCTGAGAGGGTGGCCGCCGCCACTGACCCGCTTACCTGCTGGATAATGCCAGCGCGGGAGCGAAGAAATGGTTGAGACAACTGCAGTGGTGGTGATCGGAGGGCTTCCGATTAGCAAGTCTGTAGCCAAATATCTGCCCCAGTACGACTACGTAGTCGCTGCAGATTCTGGACTACACAGTGCAATCGATTTGGGTTTGCGCGTCAACCTAGTAATTGGTGACATGGATTCTGTTGACCCAGCCTTACTTGTTGCTGCTGAACTCAACGGAGTGACTGTGCAACGAATGCCACGCGACAAAGATGCAACTGATACCGAGCTTGCACTACTGGCCGCAGTCGCACATGGGTCACGACAAATAGTGCTTGTGACTGGCGGAGGTGGTCGTCTCGATCATCAACTTGGCGTCTTGAGCGCCATGCAACACCAAGCATTGAAAGATTGCGAAGTGTCGGCGTTGTGGGACACCGCACGCATACAACTTTTGCGCGGACCAGGCCTCTGCACTATCCATGGCAAAGTGGGCGACGTTGTTGGTCTCATTGCACAACACGGTGATGCAATCGGAGTCACGACCGATGGTCTGAAGTGGGCACTCAATGAAGGAACCCTGGAAGCTCACTCTTCACGTGGCGTGAGCAATGAACTTGTGACGACAACTGCAACAATCTCGCTCGCTCACGGACAGCTTTTTGTGATTCAACCAAACGCCCTGGAGGCATGAGATGAGAAAACACCTAGTCGCAATAGGAATACTCGCGATTTTGGCAGCGGGTTGCTCTTCTTCGCCTGCCTCAACGGATTCAACAGACTCAACAGTTTCGACGAGTGACTCAATCGACGGCTCAGTGACCTTGACGTTGCTTGCGCATGACTCGTTTACTCCTACTCCTGGAATTTTTGATGCCTTTACGGCTGCCACTGGAATTGCGATTGAAGTTGTGCAGGGCGGCGATGCCGGACAATTGGTAACCAAAGCTGTACTCACGAGCGGCAATCCAGAGGGTGACGTGTTGTGGGGCGTTGACAACACGTTGCTCTCGCGTGCGCTTGAAGCCGATGTTTTTAGTGCATACGAAACACCAAACACTGCGTATATGGACACGGCGTTGTTGCGCGATATTCCGGGACATCAAGTAACACCAGTTGATAGTGGTGATGTGTGCATCAACTATGACATTGCCTGGTTTAAGACAAACAATATTGCGCCTCCCCTCACGTTGGATGCTCTCACCAGCAAGCAATACGCAAATTTGCTGGTCGTGCCAAGCGCGCTGAGCTCTTCGCCTGGCCTGGCCTTTCTGATGGCAACAATTGCCGAGTTTGGTGTAGACGGATGGCAGTCGTATTGGGAGTCGTTGCGCGATAACGGAGTAATGGTCGTGGATGGATGGACACAGGCATACAACACTGAATTCTCTGGTGCGTCGGGCAAAGGCGATCGGCCAATAGTCGTCAGTTATTCATCGAGTCCCCCAGCAGAGGTGTTATTTGCTGATCCACCCGTTGCTACTGCGCCAACCGCAGTGGCATCTCTCACCTGCTTTGAACAGATTGAGTATGCGGGCATTCTTCGCGGCACCAAGCATAAAGCTGAAGCCAAATTGCTCATTGACTTTCTCACTGATCTTGAATTTCAGAATGACCTACCACTCACCCAGTTCGTTTTCCCTGTGCACAGTGGTGCTGTATTGCCAGAAGCTTTTTTGAAATATGCAATGAGACCAGAAAACCCTCTACGACTTGAAGCAGACGTGATCGCAACCAACCGCACTGCCTGGCTAGATGAGTGGTCATCCATCGTGCTCAAATAGCGACGTGAAATAAACATGAATCAGACCGAGAAACTGAACTACGGGCTGTCGCCGTATAGGCGTAGTGCTCGCTTGCTATGGATTGCGCCAACTGTGTTCCTGGTCTTGATCTTGGCGATACCTACCACGTCAATAGTTTTGCGTGCTGCGAGCCTCGATGGTTTCAGCAATGTGCTCAATAACCCGACTGTCAGACAAGCATTATGGTTTACTACCTGGCAAGCGCTTGCAAGCACCGTGCTGACACTGGTTGTTGCATTACCAGTGACTTTCGTATTATCTCGTTTTGCGTTTAGAGGTAGCCGTGCTTTGCAGGCTCTCATCACCGTGCCATTTTTGTTGCCAACAGTTGTTGTTGGTGCAGCATTCTTGGCTGTTCTTCCGTCCCGACTTCACTACACAGCAACTGCCCTCATAATTGCGCACGCGTATTTCAATCTCACCGTTGTGGTGCGCATTGTTGGTGCGCGTTGGGAGCAATTACATCCAGGCATCGAACAAGTGGCGAGCACACTTGGTGCATCGCGGATAGCCGTGTTTCGCACAGTGACACTGCCCCTCTTGCGCAGTGCAATTGCCACTGCCAGTGGAGTAATCGCACTATTTGCCTTTACCTCATATGGCATCGTGCGCACACTTGGTGGCCCCGCAAGATCAACAATTGAAACCGAGATCTATACCCGCAGCGTGTTGATCGGTGACATGTCGGGCGCACTCGCACTTTCTATTTTGCAGATGATTGTGCTCACAGCCGTGTTGTGGTGGTGGGCAAGTTTCCATCGTCACAAAACCCCAAGTCCACAGATATCTGTTGAGCAACAATTACCCAATACTCGTGCTCAAAAAGTAATGGTGTACGGCATCGCACTCGTCACTGCCGCAGTTGTTATCGCCCCAATGACTGCGCTTCTCTGGCGCTCACTTTCACAATCAACACCAAACACAAATCGCTTTACGCTTGCTGGATGGAGAGCAGTTACATCGTCAACAACTCTTTCTGCAATAACAACAAGCACCCAGTTTGCACTCTGCACCATGGTGATCGCAACAGTGCTTGGACTCGTGGTGGCCCTCGGAGTTGCATACGGATCTCCAAAGTTTGTTTGGCTCGAGCGCATTTCCGTGCTGCCTCTCACTGTCTCTGCTGTGACAATCGGGCTTGGCATCTTGATCACATATGACACAGCACCATACGATTTTCGATCGGCGTGGATCATCACCCCACTCGCCCATTCCTTAATCGCATTGCCGCTAGTTGTTCGCATAGTGCTACCTGTTGTGCGACAAATTCCGAGAAGTCTGCAATCTGTCGCTTCCACCCTTGGGGCAACACCACTGCAGACATGGCTGACAGTCGATCGCCCACTCATGTCTCGTGCAATAGGCGCATCAGCAGCATTGGCTTTCGCAGTATCCATCGGTGAATTTGGCGCAACAAGTTTTCTTACTCGTCGAGGCAGTGAAACTCTGCCGGTCACAATCTCTCGCCTGCTCTCTCGGCCCGGTGACACTTTGCGCACACAGGCATACGCGCTATGCGTCATAATTGTGGTCATCAGCATGATTGCAATGTTTTTGATTGACATGTTTCGACCAAGCAGAAAGGCAAAGTGATGCTTGCACTCACCGACATCACTATCAACTATGAAGGTCGAACCATTTTGGATCATGCATGCCTCAGCGTCGCACGCGGTGAGATTGTGTCACTTGTTGGCCCCAGTGGTTCAGGAAAAACATCACTGTTGCGCGTGATAGCGGGCCTTGAACAACCAAGCCATGGCACGGTGGTTATTGACAACAAACTGATGACCGGAATTCCGACCCACAAACGCGATGTTGGTCTTGTGTTTCAAGACAACCAGTTGTTTCCACATCTCAGTGTTTTTGACAACGTCGCTTACTCGTTGCGAATTAAGCGCGTTTCCAAAGCACTGCAGAACGAAAAGGTGAATGAGATGCTCAGTCTCGTTGGCATGCAAGATCTCGCGCATCGAGACGTTGGCCATCTGTCAGGTGGAGAGGCGAAACGAATTGCGGTTGCACGCGCACTTGTGGCTGATCCATTTATCTTGTTGCTCGATGAGCCACTCACTGGACTGGATACCGAACTTCATGACCGACTGCTCGAAGACATGGGTGTTCTCTTGCGCACTCGTGGAACCACGGTGGTGCACGTCACCCATGATCACAATGAGGCAACACGATTGTCGAACCGCGTAGTTGATGTGCGTACTTTGGGTCAGCCGCGTTCGCAACTACAGTAAAACGCGATGACCAACGACCCAGTGCGCATTGGATTTTTGGGTACTGGCTTTATCGCCACGTATCACTCCAAGAGTCTCAAGCGAGGTGGCGCAAATATCGTGCGTGCAGGCGCCTATGACACTGACGCCGATCGGGCTCAAGCGTTTTGCCTAGCAAGTGGTCACACGACGTGTGCGTCCGAGGACGAGGTAATCGCATCAGCCGACGCGGTCTATGTGTGTACGTGGACATCTGAACATAAGCGCCTTGTCGGCAAGGTGATTGCGGCTGGCAAAGCCGTATTTTGCGAAAAACCGCTGTCGCCAACGTTGGCTGAGGCTGAGCAACTCGTGAGTGAAGTCAATGCAAGTGGCGTAATCAACCAAGTTGGTTTGGTATTGCGACATGCACCAAGTTATTTGTTGGCACGTGAGTTGATCGCGGAAAAGAAGTCTGGTCGTGTGATGAATGTGGTGTTTCGAGACGACCAGTTCATCCCAATTCAGAGCTACTACGCATCGGACTGGCGTAAGGACGCCTCGAGAGCAGGAGCGGGAACACTGCTCGAGCACAGCATCCACGACGTCGACATGCTGCACTTCTTGATTGGCACTATTACTGATACAAGCATGAGGTCGCACAACTTTCATGGCTATCCGGGTATCGAAGACTCGGTGAGTGCAACGATGCAGTTTGCTAATGGCGCAGTTGGAACCCTGTCATCTATCTGGCACGACAACCTCACACGACCGAGCCAACGCAGTGTCGAGATCTTTTGTGAAAATCGGACGATCACAATGCGTGGGCATGAATGGTTTGGACCAGTCGAGTGGCACGACAGCGACGGCTCAACAGGCTCGCTTGGCGCCGATGAGTTGCTTGCTCATACCGAACAACTTGCTTATGGTGCAAGCAATGCCGATTGCGCATTTGTACACGCAGTTGCCACCAACACGCCCGCCTACCCCGATGTCAACGTGGCGTTGCAAGCCCACCGCACAGTAGATGCGATGTATCGATCTGCTGTCGACCAAGGACGCAACGTGAGCATCAATGACTAACGACTACTTGGTTGAAGAAGTGCCGACAGACGAGATTCTCTCGTTGCGCATGTCTGTGCTGCGTGATGGAACTCCGTCTCAAGACCCTCGCTACGCAGAAGACGACACCGAGGGGTCAGTGAACCTTGGTATTCGAGAAGGTGGTGTATTGGTTGCGTGTTCTACATGGTTGCCTCGCCCATGGCCACTCGATGTTGATGCGCCCGCAACACAACTACGCGGTATGGCTGTAGCAAAACATCTGCAATCCAAAGGTCTCGGCCGCATACTGCTGTTAGCCGGCATCAAGAGAGCTCATTCGCTGGGCTCAACATATGCGTGGGCTCGTGCGCGAGACAACGCACTGTACTTTTATGAGCGGAATAATTTTTTAACTTATGGCGATCAATTCACCGATGAAGCAACAGGACTTGGTCATCACCTCGTCATGCAACAATTAAAAAAATAATCTATTTCATTATTTCAACAGCAATTTTAAACAGCGTTGTTGAGTTTGCTGTTTCCTTAACCAGGATTTCGACTACCCACTCACCCGCATATGCAAACTCGGTGACTCCAGAAAAGTGATTGGACCCAGTCTCTGTCAGAACAATCGGACCATTAGGTATGTTGCGTGATGGCATGGACATACGGGCAGTTGCCGACTCAATCTGCACAAATGTGCCGTCAGCCCTTGCAATCACTACATGCACTTCGCTTTGGCCAACGCGTGCCGAAGTAAGCGACAACTCGACAATCATCTGTCCTTGGAAAAGGGTGGACGAAAGCGGTGCCGGCTCGATCTCCCCCTTTGGCGGCATGGCAACGAGGGTTGAGGTGATAGCCAAAATGATGAGACCAAACAACACCTCAATACCCATCGACTGTCGCAATGAGCCAGATTGCTTGCGCTGCATTGCCACCCGTGACACCGCGCCGAGCGCAATCAACACGATCACGAGACACACCTTGACAATCAGTGTTCTTCCGTAACGACTGTCCAATATCTGACCAAAGCCGTCCAACATCAGCCACGCCTGCAGTGTTCCGGACAGAACTATGAGAGGTACTGCAAAACCTGCAGTGCGCGAAAACCATCTCAACGAAGGTGCCGATGTTGATTCGTCATTTGCCAGCCACATATTGCGGTCGTACACAATGATCAGAAGTGGCCCCACCCATAGCGATACGGCAAGCATGTGCAACATGTCGAGGCCAACACTTAACGCAACAGGGTTTGTTGCAACAGGATGCCCGGCTAACGAAAGTGTGAGTGTGACACCGACCAGCGATGCCCATGCACACAGCTTCCACCACCATGTGCCACGAAACTGGATAACTGCGATCAGTGCGCCAACAATGCCCAACAACACAAGTCGAGCAAGTTGCATTTTGCCGTATTGCGTCGTCAGGGTTTCAGAAAGCAACGAAAGATCGACAGCCTTATAGATCTTGTACCCAGAAATGTGTGGGCCGTATGCAATTAGACCCTCAAGGGTTCCTAACACGGCAAATCCCCAACCACCCATGAGCGCGAGTGTTGAGCGTGGAGACAAACGATCTGTGCGCACAGCCTGGAGCAACCCAATGCCACCGATGAGCAGAACAACTCCAAGATACGTAACCCAACGAATGACGTCGAACAGCCTTGCAAGTCCGTGCCGCTCGAGTAGTTGACCATTACCTATTGCCGAAACATCGGCTGAAGTATTACCAATTTGAAATGAAAACGACCCCTGCACAGGATGGCTGTCGGAAGAAGCAATGCGCCAGATCACCACATAAGTACCAGGTTCTAGCGGCGAGATCGGTGCTCGAACTATGGATTGATTTGACGCATCACGAATTGGCTTGACTGTTTGAACATCATTGCCAGACGAATCAAGAATGCGAATCTTGCCAAACACGGTGTCAACAAATTCATTAAAAAATAGTGCGATCTCTGTTGGCGACTGGTCAAGGACTGCACTCGGTGCTGGCGCGCTCGTGAGCAAGACTGCATGTGCTGACGCAAGTTGTGCTGGCGTGAGCACCGTCAGCAACGCAACGACGACGAACGCCAATCTTGCAAACAGTTTGCGCAGCATCATCTCAGTACGCATCCACAGTTGGTAGCCCATCGACCGCGACTCTGCCGAGCAGCCATGCAAGACGATGATTAGGTGACAACTTGGCAGCAGCATCGGGCAACACGGTGAGCCCCATCGATTTGCGACTATTCCAGATCATGAGTTGTCGATCCAACTCAAATCGCACGAATGTTGCGTCCCAATTTTCAAACGAATAACCGGGACTCAGATCAGCCAAATTCAGATCAGCAAGGTTGAGATCAGAACTGTGCACTTCGGTTTCACACCAACGCATCAGCATCAGATCGGTGATGGCCACTCGTGCACCGCCAGCATGTGACTTGATGCCAAAACCTGTCCATGTTGTTGGAGTCGCCGACGCCCACGCACCCTCGAGCGCATAAATACTCGCGCGTACATGACCGACCAATTCGTGCGCACTGAGACTCGACCACGCCTCAATCTGGGCGTCGCGTGTTGGCCTACCACCTTCATATTGTTCGGTTTCTTCGCCTTGGCCCGCCGCTACAAACATTCGCTGGTGGCTGTAGGCGTTGTTGGCCAAGTGACTCAGCACATGACCCCGGCTCCAGCCAGGAAGCATCGATGGTTGCCGACACTGCTCATCGGTTAGCCCGTCGAGCGCCTGCAATAAACGCTGATGAGAGGCCGCGCATCCAACCACCTGGGCGTTGAGAATGCGGGCTGAAACAACCATCTCGAACAACGGTAGTGGCTAAGCCTTTATAAACGAGAAGAGCGTTGCGGAATCACGACAACAGTGCCGTCTGCCTCGTGGTGCACGCGGGCCGAAACACCATAAAACTCTGCAAGAGTTTCACTTTTCAAAACCTGCTTTGCCGTGCCCTCAGCCACTCGATGGCCTTCGTGCATCAGCACCAATCGATCGGCATACAAACCAGCCAGCGTGAGGTCGTGCATGGCAGAAATGATTGTGAGTCCTTGTTCGCGACGTAAACCGTCAACAAGTTCGAGCGCTTGTTGCTGATGGCCGATATCGAGAGCACTCGTTGGTTCGTCGAGCAACAACACGGGTGCTTCTTGCGCGAGAGCTCGAGCAATAACTAGTCGCTGCACTTCTCCACCCGAAAGCGTGCCCAATGAACGGTCTATGAAGCGACTCAAATCCAATCGCTCGAGCACGCGACCGACAACATCACGATCATGTGATGAATCCGTTGAAAAATAACTGATGTATGGGCTACGACCAAGTAGCACATAGTCATACACCGACATGTCAGTAGGAATTACTGGAGACTGAGGAACATACGCAATATGTTGCGCTCGCCATCGAGCAGAGGTAGTAGGTATTTCGGTCTGATCAATCGCGACCGATCCCGTGTACGGCACGAGACCCGCTGCAGCACGAAGCACAGAGGACTTGCCAGCACCATTGGGGCCAATGAGACACAACCACTCGCCCGAAAACAAAATGTCATTAAAGCTGTCGACTGCTTTTTTGCCGTCATAAGAAATAGTCAGATCACAAAAACCAATCGTTGTCATCGTGATGCCTCTCTCGACCGCAACAAGATGAGAAAAAATGGCGCCCCAAAAAATGCGGTGATCACACCAATCGGTGTCTCGGCAGGGTTAGATAAAACCCGACTCGGAATGTCTGCAGCAACCAAAAAAACTGCACCAAGCAGCACGCTCAGAGGAAGCACTAAGCGATAACTTGCCCCAGCCAAAAGACGCACCGTATGTGGAACGATGATGCCAACAAAACCAATCAGACCCGACACTGCAACTGCAGCCGCTGTTCCCATTGTGGCGGCCACCACCACGATGAGGCGTACTCTGCGCACATTGATGCCAAGCGCAAGGGCTTCGTCATCACCAACGCGCATCACGTCAAGTAGGCGGCGATGCGAAAGCAACACTCCGCCACTGATCACGATGTATGGCAACACGAGCCGAACATCGCCCCATGTAGCGCTCGACAGTCGTCCCAAAATCCATGAGTACACCTGGCGCACCACGTCGTTATTGCGTTGCAAGACAAATGTTTGAATTGCTGTAAACAGCGAAGTAACTGCGATTCCTGCAAGCACGAGTGTGGTACTTGAACGATTTTTACCAAACGCCGTGCCGAGCATATAAGTAGAGAAAACAGCAATAAGGCCCCCGAAAAAGGCCGCAAGAGGTAATGGATTGATCAGCCAAGTGGATGTAGATGCTCTACCGAGCGCAAAAACTATCGTGGCACCAAGACCAGACCCTGCGGCAACTCCGAGCAGGTATGGGTCAACAAGTGGGTTGCGAAATACACCCTGATAACTCGCACCGGCAAGTGACAGCATCGAGCCAACAAGTGCTGCGAGCACCACACGGGGTGCCCGGATTTGGACAACGATATTCCAGTCAATTTTGCTGATCCCACTGTCAATCGAGACAAACGGCAGGCGATCAAGCAACTCGAGAGGAATTCTCCACCACTCTGGCCCAGCAGGCCCAACCATCACTCCTGCAATCATCACGATGACAACCAACACCCCACTCAGGGCCAGCCACCAGAAGCGGTGGTCGGATCCCTGAGTGGGAACTTGAGAAGTAACTTGAGTTGTCAGATTTTGTCTTTCTTACGAGTTGGCAAGCACCGCAGTAACAGCATCACGAATGGCGATAACCAATTCGACCAAACGTGGACCCCAACGCGAAGCAACATCGTCGTCAAGTCCAATGATGCGACCCGTTGACACAGCCTTCATGCCGCTCCAGCCATCACGAGCCATAACTGTCTCAGCTGATTGCTCACAGCACTTCGTATCAGCCAAGAAAATGATGTCTGGATTAGCGGACACAATTGCCTCAGCCGAAAGTTGTGGGTAGTCGTTCCCAGCCTCGGCGTTGTCAGCAATATTGCGTAGTCCAAATAGTGAATAAATCTGGCCAATGAATGTGTTGGATGTAACGGAGTAATACGTGTTATCCAATTCGTGATAAAACGAAATCGGCTCTGCTGGCATCACAATTTGTGCAACTGCCGCTTCAATATCGGCTTGCATCTGTGAAGACAACGCAACAGCTGTATCAACATGTCCAGTCAGCATTCCAAATTGCTCAATTTGAGCGTATGCATCGTCGAGTGTTGTGGCTGCAGGTGCAATGAACACGGGAATGCTCAACGCTGTCAATTGCTCCACCAAACCACCCGGGTCATTACTAATGACAACAAGATCCGGTGAGAAACCTGCAATTGCCTCAACGTTTGGCTCAAAACCCGACAATGCGGTTCCGAGAGCAACTGCTTCAGCCGGATAGTTGGAATAGTCATCGACTGCGACCACTTGTAGTCCTGCGCCGATTGCGTACAACATTTCGGTTGCTGTTGGTGAAAGCGAAACGATGCGCATTGGTTGTGCATCAAGAGTTAAGTCACCAACAGTCACTGGATATGTTGCAACCGATTCAGTTGCTTCAACAACGGTGGTGTCCGAACTTGATTCGGAACCTCCACAGGCTGAAATGAATAAAAAAAGGCCGGCAATGCCGACCAGGGATATCTTGCGCATATAATTTCCTTCTGTCCCTCTGGCGAGGACTGTAATTGGAAACGTTGTACTAGGCGACCGGACTTACGAAAGTTTGTAATTACTTAAAAACTTTCGAACTACCGTTGCGAGACAGTGCCGGAATCTCACCGGACTTCGCTGAGTACTTCGTTGCTCCGACTATTGCCGAAGCACCATGACTATACCAAAGATCAAACAAAAGGAAACGATGAGTAACGAAAATACTGAATCACCGCCAGAAACCGATCCAAGACCAGGCGAACTACGCACTCCTGAGTCTTTACTCATTGTCAATACTGGCCACGGCAAAGGCAAGAGCACTGCTGCATTTGGAATCATGATCCGTGGCGTTGCTCGGGGATGGAAGGTCGGTGTCGTGCAATTTGTGAAATCTGGAGATTGGAATGTTGGTGAAGAAAAGATCGGCATACAACTTGGTGTCGATTGGATAACACTTGGTGAGGGCTTTTCATGGGACTCGGCCAATCTGGACAAGGATAAACAGACTGGAGCGAACGCTTGGGCTAAGGCACACGATTTGTTAATGGGAGGAGAGTACGACCTCCTTATTTTTGATGAACTCACCTACCCGCTGAATTGGAATTGGATTGAGACTCAGCCCGTCTTGGATGCACTAGTTGGACGCCCCAGCCACGTACACGTGGTGGTGACTGGTCGAGATGCACCACAATCACTGATAGATATCGCTGACACTGTGAGTGAAGTTCAAAATATAAAACATGCCTATCAAAAAGGCTTTAAGGCAAAACGTGGAATCGATTTCTAACACCGACACACAAGAAGACCAAGCACGGGGTTTAACGCTTCTGCTCGGCGGTGCCCGCAGCGGAAAAAGTTCGTTAGCCGTTGAACTTGCCACCAAATCGACTAAACCTGTGTTTTTTGTTGCCACAGCCCAAGCACTTGATGGCGATATGCGTGACCGAATCGCTAAGCACAAAGCCGAGCGACCTAGATGGTCGACAATTGAAGAGCCACTCGACCTCTTTGGTGCGATAAAAAAATGTCCAGACCAATCATTTGTGATTATTGACTGTCTCACGCTGTGGGTGTCCAACATGCTGCTTGCTGACAATACCGAAACATCAATGCGCACAGCCTCCACTCGCGCGCTTAGTGCGATTGCACAACGCACTGGATCCACAATCGCAATTAGCAATGAAGTTGGCCTTGGAATAGTTCCCGACAACGCAATCGCTCGTCAATACCGAGATGTTTTAGGCAGAACAAATCAACAATGGGCTCGCGCATCTGCGACGTCACTATTTTTAGTTGCAGGAAAAGCAATTCAGTTGCACAATCCGCAGGAGTTGCTGCAATGACAATTGACTGGTTGCGCACATCACTATTGACGCTTACAAAACCGGATTTATCTGCACAAAAACTTGTTCAAGAACGTGCTGACACTATTTTGCGCCCAGCCGGCGCCTTACGCGAGCTCGATGATGTCGCTGTCTGGATGTCTGGTTGGCAACAAACGACCACGCCATGCGTGTCGCGCCCGGCGGCACTGGTGTTTGCCGCCGATCACGGCGTTGCCGTAACCGGTGGGGTGAGCGCCTATCCAACCGATGTCACCGCAGCGATGCTCAAGGCGTATCAATCGGGCAAGTCAACACTCTCCGCGTTTGCCAAAATTGCCGGGGCCACGGTGCACGCAATTGACGTTGGTGTTGGTCGGCCCACGAATGACATCCAAGTTGAAGCTGCCATGTCACACGAGCGATTTGATGAGGCAGTCTCGGCCGGAAGAAAGGCTGTCGACGACCTGGACGCAGACCTTCTCGTAATCGGTGAAATGGGAATTGGAAATACAACAATCGCTGCAGCAATTGCTGCAGCCTTGCTGGGGGAGAAACCGAGCGCGTGGGTGGGTCGTGGAACTGGTGTAGACGATGATGGATACACCCGCAAGTTGACAGCAGTTGAAAAAGCAGTTACTCGCGTTTCTCACATTAATGATCCCCTCGAAATTCTTCGCCAAGTTGGTGGCGCAGAACTTGCTGCCATGAGCGGAGCGATCATCGCTGCGCGAATGCGGCACCTACCCGTGCTGATAGACGGCTATGTTGTAACCGCTGCAGCACTGCCGCTCTTCCAAGAAGACAAGAGTGCTCTCGATCATTGTTGGGTCGGCCACTGCTCTGCCGAACCAGGACATCGCAAGGTGCTCAAACATTTGCAAAAACCACACCTGTTGGATCTCAATATGCGACTCGGTGAAGGGAGCGGCGCGATGGCCGCAGTTCCGCTCGTTGCAATGGCATGTGCAGGAGTGGTTGATGTTCCTACATTTGGTGAATGGTTTGGGCCTCAGTGAGCAGACGCATTCCGGGTCGTGGCTTTGTTGTGGCACTCAGTTTTTTGACGCGCATTCCAGTGCGCCATAATCACGAACCAAATGTTGGATCGAGTGCTCCATGGTTTCCTGTCGTGGGTGTTGTCGTTGGTGCGATCGTTGGTGCAATTGCATGGGGAGTCAGCAATCTCACTTCACAACTTGTGGGAGCAGCAGCAGGTGTACTTATTGGCGTACTCGTTACTGGTGCTTTTCACGAAGACGGTCTTGCTGACATCGCTGATGCTTTCGTCGGCGGCTGGTCGATTGAGGATCGCTTGCGCATTCTCAAAGATCCTCTGCACGGTTCATACGGCGTGGCTGCACTGTGTGGTTCGATTGTGTTGCGCATAGCTGCGCTCGGATCGATGAAACCTCAGCACATGTTTGTTGCTGCTATCGCGGCTCACTGCTTAGCTCGCACTGGTGCACTGGTGTTGATGCTCACCACAGCACTCGCCCGTCACGATGGACTTGGCGCCGACTATGTGCGCACGTTACCCATTGCTCGTGCATTTTTAGGAATCATTTTTGCACTCGTTATTGGCGTTATTGCTCTTGATGTGTGGGTCATTGCTGCGGTAGTTGCAACCATCGTTGGAGCCTCGGTGATCAGATGGTGGGCACAGCGAAAAATTGGTGGAATTACCGGCGATGTATTGGGTGCTGCCGAGCAAATCAGCGAAGCATTGATCTATGTGGCGCTGAGTGCCAGGTAGTTACTAGCCCGTCACGAAGGCAGAAAGACGCTCGATGCCCTCTTTGAGGTCGGCATCGCCAAGAGCAAAACTGAATCGAGCAAAACCCGGTGCACCGAAGGCCTCACCTGGCACAAACGCCACTTTTACGCGGTCGAGCACAAGGTCTGCCAACTGCATCGAGTCGGATGCAGTTTCTCCGCTCAGCGACTTGCCGAGCAAGCCGCGAACATTTGGGAAACAATAAAACGCACCCTGAGGCTCCATGCATGTAATGCCAGGAATGGCACTCAGCATCTCGTGCATCAATGTGCCTCTGCGAGAAAACGCTTCGCGCATCATCTCAACCGCCGACAAGTCGCCACTCACTGCTTCGAGTGCGGCCATCTGTGCAATGTTGGAAACATTGGAAGTGGTGTGGGACTGAAAGTTAATTGCAGCCTTCATCACGTCTTTTGGTCCGATCATCCAGCCAACTCGCCAACCTGTCATTGCGTATGTTTTTGCAACGCCGTTGACAATGATGCATTTGTCAGCAATCTCTGGCACGAGTGTTGGCATCGACGAAAACTTGTGCTTGCCATAGGTGAGGTGCTCGTAGATTTCGTCGGTGATGACCCAGATGCCGTGCTCAACAGCCCACTTGCCAATGGCAATAGTTTCTTCTGGCGTATAGACCGCACCGCTTGGGTTGTCGGGCGACACAAAGAGCAACACTTTGGTGCGAGCAGTACGAACTTTTTCGAGTTGTGCAACAGTGACCTTGAAATCTGTTTCTTCGGTTGTATCAACAATGACCGAAACTCCGTCGGCAAGTGCAACGGCCTCTGGATATGTTGTCCAATACGGAGCCGGAATAATTACTTCATCACCCGGATCGCACAACGCTGCAAATGCAACGAACACTGCATGCTTGCCACCGTTTGTCACGAGCACTTGTGAAGCATCACAAACAAATCCACTGTCGCGCTTTGTCTTGACGGCAATGGCTTCGCGTAGTTCGGGCAATCCCGCCGCTGGTGTGTAGCGATGAAACTTTGGATCGCGTGCAGCACGAACTGCCGCCTCGACGATGCGCTCTGGAGTTGGGAAGTCTGGTTCGCCTGCACCAAAACCGATGACGTTCTCACCCTTGGCCTTGAGCGCTTTGGCCTTGGCATCAACTGCCAGGGTTGCCGATTCGGCAATGGCACTCAGTCGGGCAGAAACACGGTTTTTGGGGTTTTGATGCGTTGTCACGGATGCCATGCTTACACAGTGGACACACGTGAAGCGAAAACATTGCGAGATCATCCATGCAAGTAAGCGATGTGCTGGATGGCGACTGGGATGCCCTTGAGCCGCTGCGAAACCCCGTTCTCGTAGTAGCCCTGCGAGGCTGGTTTGACGTTGCAGGCGTGGCTACAGGGGCTTTGGAGTGGGCCATTCAGGACCGCCCAGTAACCGTGGTCGCCTCTATCGACCCTGACCCATTTTTTGACTTCACCCAAGAGCGCCCAGAGACATTTATTGACGAAGACGGCGAGCGCCAGATTCGCTGGCCCGAAAATGAGTTTCTGGTGACGCGGTTTCCCGATGGCTCACGAGACTTGGTTCTTGTATCTGGCGTCGAGCCACACTTGCACTGGACTACCTTTGCCGACTGCATCGTGGAATGTGCCCGCAAACTCAAATGCGACGTTGTAGTAACTGTTGGCGCCACAGCCGACGGTGTGCCACACACGCGTTCTCCCCTCGTATTTGGCAGCACTACAAACACTTCGCTTGCACGACGGCTCAAACTCTCAAGGCCGCAGTATCAGGGCCCAACCGGTGTTGTTGGCGTTATTCATGAACGACTTGAGCGCGAAGGCATTACTGCTGTGTCATTGCGAGTAGGTGTGCCCCACTATTTGGGCAATGCTCAGCATCCAAAATCTTCAGCCGCATTACTGCGCAAGCTCGAACATGTGTTGGGCGTCCCAACAAGTCATGGCGAGATGTACGAAGAGATTCAGCGCTGGGAAGAATTACACGATGCTGCAATCGATGGTGATGACCAGACCACGAGTTACCTAGCGATGCTTGAAGATGAGTACGACCGTCGTGTGGAAGAAAACATTCCTACAGGCGATGCGTTGGCCGCCGAGTTTGAAAAATTCTTGCGCGAACAACAAGACGGCAACGACGACAAACTTTAAATGATCAGGATGGGAATTACCCCATCCGACCGCTGATGTAATGCTCCGTGCGAGTATCTGAAGGCGTTGAGAAAATCTTTCGTGTTTCGTCATACTCGACAAGAACACCAGTTGGCCTCGTAGCGTCGGCGTCTACTTCGGTATTAAAAAATGCAGTGCGATCACTCACACGAGCTGCCTGCTGCATGTTGTGTGTCACGATCACGATTGGATACTGACCCTTAATTTCCTGCATCAAGTCTTCAATACGAGCAGTTGCAATTGGATCTAGAGCAGAACATGGTTCGTCCATCAACAACACGTCTGGGTCAACTGCAAGTGCTCGCGCAATACAGAGACGCTGCTGTTGGCCGCCCGAAAGCGAAAATGCTGACTCACGTAAGCGATCTTTCACTTCATCCCAAAGTGCTGCGCGCTTCAGTGAACGTTCGACCAATTCATCTGTCTCTGATTTAGACGGCTTTCCGTTGACTCGTGGACCGAAAGCAACGTTGTCATAAATCGATTTAGGGAAGGGATTTGGCTTCTGGAAAACCATTCCGATTCGACGTCTTACTTCACCAGCGTTTGCATCTTCACCATACAGATCAATGCCGCGATAGAAAATTTTTCCACCGACCTTGGCGCTTGGGATCAAATCATTCATCCGATTGAAGCAACGGATAATTGTTGACTTTCCACAACCAGAAGGTCCAATAAGTGCAGTGATTTCGTTGCGATGAATTTTTAGATCAACATTCTTTACCGCAAGAAAGTCGCCGTAGTGCACCTGAAGGCCGCGAGATTCCATAATCATCTCTTTATTCGGCGTCCCACTTGATTCAGATGGGAGGCTGTCTGGACGAAGACTCACACCTCGAACTGTATCTCCTGTGGTGACATCTGTGGAAACATCATTGTCCATTGTTTTATTCATGTCTTTTACCATGACTTTCTGCTTCGGTCTCGAATGACTATTGCGAGAAGATTTAGTCCAACTAACAACAAAAGGAGCACGATGATTGCAGCGGCACCTACAGCACGAAATTCTTCCTGCGCCTCTTGTGTGTACTTCATAATTATCAAAGGCAACACCGTGTAGTCAGATGTGAAGCCAGTGGGGTTTGAACTGACGTAAGCCAGAGCGCCCAACAAAATCAGTGGCGCTGACTCACCTAGCGCGCGCGAGACACCAAGAATGCTTCCCGTAGCAATACCAGGGATGGCCGAAGGCAAAACTTGCTTGCTGACTGTTTGCCAGCGCGTTGCGCCAAGTGCGTAAGCACCTTCACGCAGGCTTGAGGGAACAGCCTTCAGCGCCTCACGAGCGGAAACAATCATCACCGGTAGCACCATCATGGTGAGAACTGCTGAAGCCGTTCCGACGGTGAATCCCCATCCCAGCCAGCCACGAGCAACAAAAGCAAGCCCCAAGATGCCGAACACAATGCTTGGAACTCCTGCCAACGTCTGTATGTTGAGCGTAACGAGACGGTTGAAACGGGTCTCCTTATTTGCAAACTCCTCTAAATAAATCGCGCTGCACAAAGCGATAAACAACGAAACAACGCCGCTGGTAACGACAACCCAGATTGAGCCAAATATTGCTGACTGAATGCCTGCGTCCTCGGGAAACGGAGATGGAAAACCTGTGATCAGGCCGAGATCAATCCGCGTATAACCCTTCAGCAATGTGCTCAATACAAGAAAAAACAGCGTGAGAACACCAACAAGAGTGGCAATCCACAAACCCGAAAGAAAAAGTTTGTCACGAAATTTACGCGAAGGGCTTGTGCTGTCTTTCAGGTCTGGAGCAAACCGTGATGCAACGTTCACTGCTGTTGTGTTCATTCGTATACCTCACGAAATCGGGTTACTATCCGTTGACTTAAAATGTTGAGACCAAAAGTGATCACAAACAACATCGCACCAACCGCAAAGATTGTTCGGTAACCAGTTGAGTCAGTTGGTTGATCTCCCAAGCCGGCAAAGCCAATGAATGACGACATTGTTTGCATCGGTTCGCCTGCGTTAAATGTGAAATTCGCAGTACTGCCTGCCGCCAAGAGCACGATGGTCGTTTCACCAATTGCACGAGACATGGCGATTACTGCAGCCGCAATAATTCCAGAAAGCCCGGCCTGAAGAATCACTCCAGTGCACGCTTCTCGCTTAGTTGCCCCTAATGCGTAAGCACCATCGACTAGCGCGCGAGGCACAGACGCCATTGCATCCTCTGCGAGTGTGGTCATCATTGGAAGAATCATGAGGCCAACAGTGATACCCGCGGCAAGGGCGCTATAAAAACCGACATCGCTGAAGATCCAGATTTTTTGCGCAACATTTGGCGCGATGAAATTCAGTGCAAAGAAACCAAAAACTACTGTTGGCACGCCAGCCAGAATTTCGAGAAAAGGTTTGAGAATTCTTTTTGTCTTTGGGGATGCATACTCGCTGAGGAAGAAAGCTACGGCAAGCCCGCCTGGTACTGCAATGATAATCGCAATCAACATGACGGTAAAAGTGCCGATGATTAAAGGCCACACACCAAAATCTGGTGGATCGTACAGTGGAAACCAGTTGGTGGTGAAGAGAAACTCTGAAATGTCTACTTCTTGAAAAAATTGAATGGTTGGTCGAACAAGAGCAACCACTACGCCTGAGGTGATGAGCACACCACTTGTAGCAACAACGGCAAGAAAGAACTTGATAAACACTTCAGCGCGTTGCTGGCGAGCTTTCAAGCCAGACGGCTGCAACAATCCCTTGTTTGCTAATTGTGCACTCATGTTTTAAGTCTTCCACTCTTTTATTAGACGGACCAAAAAGGACGATATTAAGAAAGGAGGGCCTCAGAGCCTGAGCTCCAAGACCCTCCTTTCAAGAACGGTTACTAGCCTCGAGCGAGTTTGGTAACTGCCAAAATTTGCTTTGTCAAGGTGCCCATCTGTGGCTTTGTCAAAGGTACGAAGATTGCATCTTCGCTGATTTGAGCCAAGTTGTCTACCCAGAACTGTACGTAAGCAGCAACAGCTGGAATCCGCACAAGTGAATCATTCTTCACGTATGTGTAAAGAGGACGCGAAAGTGGGTACTTCTGTTCCTGAACCGTTGCATTGTTTGGAGTAATGCAGCCTGAACCTGCAGTCTTCTCAATTTGCACAAGTTTCACTTTGCTCTCATTCTCCAAAGCGTATGAAAGACCGAAGTAACCCATGCCGCCTGCGTCACCCGAAACTCCGGCAACAGTTACGTTGTCGTCCTCGGATGTTTGCACGCCATCTTTGCGAACCTGCTTCGCCTTGCTGTTCACCATTTCAGTGAATGAGTCAAAGGTTCCCGAGTCAGTTCCTGCACCGAACAACTTGATTGGAGTGCTTGGGAAGCTAGCGCGGACGTCTGACCATTTGGTCACTGTGCTGTTCAAGTCCCAAATCTTCTTCAATTCAGCCATTGTGAGGCAACTCGCCCATGTGTTGTCCTTGTTGACAACCACTGCAAGTCCGTCGTTTGCAATCAAGATTTCTGTGTATGTAACTCCGGCAGTCTTACAAATTGCGGCCTCGGAAGACTTAATTGCACGAGATGCGTTCGAGATATCGGTTTCGTTGCGGCAGAACTTTTCGAAACCGCCACCGGTTCCCGAAAATCCAACGACAACTTTTGCGCCCTTCTTCTTATTCACGCTCTTCGATGCGTTTTCAAAGTACTTTGCAGCTACTGCAGAAAGCGGGTACACAGTGCTGGATCCATCTACGCGAACTGTGTCGCCTTTTGCTGAAGCAATATTGTACTGACGCTGAATGGTTCTAGTCCATGCGAATTTTGCTTTCTTCGCCGCAGTCGTAGCGTGCAACGATGTGCCCTTAACGATCTCGCAACGGATGTAGATTGATCCTACTTTTTCGATTTTGTAAGCATCCTTCAGACTGCACTTGTCGCCAGCTTTGGCGGCGCTCACTGGGCTTGCCGAAGACATGGCAACCACGCCAACGGCTAATGTTGCAACGACAAAACGTGCAACCTTTGATTTCGTGACATTTAATGCCATGTGCTTTTTGCTCCTTATGGTGATCTTGTGAATGCGAGATCTTTCTCGCTGACGACAAACTACGAGGAAGACAAGAACAGCACTCAACAACTCCACTAACTCAGGCTCAAATTTGGCTGAACAATGGGTTAACTGAATTTGGGCGTATCGGCATCAAAAGTGCAGCGGTTCCAAGTAATTCCTGGATCATCACTAGGTGAACGAAGGCTGAACTTACACAGTCGGTGAGGATCCTGTGGAGAACTATCCCTTGGCGGCTTTGAAACCCTCTTCCAAGTCGGCCAAAATGTCGTCGATTGTCTCGAGACCGACCGACAAGCGCACCAGGCCTGGGAAAACTCCGGTTGACTTTTGCTCTTCTGGAGACAGCTGGCTGTGGGTGGTTGAGGCTGGGTGGATCACGAGACTGCGCACATCACCGATGTTGGCAACGTGGCTATGCAGTGTGAGGCCCGCGACAAACTTCTGGCCGGCTTCGACGCCACCTTTGATGTTGAATGCAAGCACCGAGCCATAGCCCTTGCCCTTGCCATACTTCTTGGCACGCTCGTGCCACTTGCTGGTGGTGAGACCTGCATAGAACACTTCTTCCACTTGTGGATGCTTAGCCAGAAACTCGCCAACTTTTTGCGCGTTAGCCCAGTGGCGATCCATGCGGAACGACAATGTCTCGAGGCCTTGCAAGAAGTTGAATGCATTGTCTGGCGTTGTTGCCATACCCAAGTCGCGCAACATTTGTACGCGTGCCTTGATGATGAATGAACCGTGACCAAGTGCTGGCCAATATGCGAGACCGTGGTATGACGGATCTGGTTCGGTGAAGTTTGGAAACTTATCGTTTTGGCCGAAGTCAAACGTGCCACCGTCGATGATTGCTCCACCGATTGATGTGCCGTGACCACCAATGAACTTGGTGAGTGAATGCACGACGATGTCTGCGCCCCACTCGATTGGGCGAATCAGGTACGGGGTTGGCACGGTGTTGTCGACAATGAGTGGCACGCCAGCTGCATGTGCAACTTTGCTGATGCCTTCGATGTCAAGAATGTTGTTGCGTGGGTTGGCCAATACTTCGCCGTAGAACAACTTGGTGTTTGGTTGTACTGCTGCCTTCCACTGATCGAGATTGTCTGGGTCTTCAACGAACGTGACGTTGATTCCCAACTTTGGCAACGTGTAGTGAAACAAGTTGTATGTTCCGCCGTACACACTTGGTGATGCAACGATGTGCGAGCCAGTTTCTGCGATTGTAAGAATTGCAAGCAACTCTGCAGATTGTCCCGAGCTCACTGCAAGTGCACCTGGCAAACCAACTGCTGTTGCAGTGCCGCCTTCGAGTGACGACAAGCGTGCTTCAAGCACACCTTGCGTTGGGTTCATGATGCGCGTGTAGATGTTGCCAATCTCGGCAAGCGCAAACAAGTTTTGTGCGTGCTGCGCATCGCGGAACACATAACTTGTGGTGCGATACACAGGTACGGCGCGCGCACCAGTGGTTGGGTCGGCTACTTGGCCGGCGTGAATCTGACGTGTTTCGAATCCCCAGTTGTTCGTCATGCAAGCACCCTAGAGGGCAATTGTTGACCAAACAACTCGGGATTAAGAAACTCTTTATCTATAGGCTTTTTAGCCTATTTAGGGCTTAATGGGCTTTTTCAGCCTCCTGAAATCTCGGAGACTTTCTTCTTGCCCTTCGAAATCCACGGCATCATTGAGCGCAACTGAGCACCAACTTTTTCGATCGGATGATTGCGACCAGCATTTTGCAACTCGGCAAAACGCTTGCGGCCACCGTCGCTCTCAGCGATCCACTCTTCGGCAAACTTGCCCGACTGAATTTCACCAAGAATCTTCTTCATCTCAACTTTGGTTGCTGCGTTGATGATGCGCGGTCCACGTGAGACGTCGCCGTACTCTGCAGTGTCAGAGATGGAGTAACGCATTCCTGCGATTCCTTCTTCGTACATCAAGTCAACAATCAACTTCACTTCGTGCAAGCACTCGAAGTACGCCATCTCTGGCTGATAGCCAGCCTCGACGAGAGTTTCGAATCCGGCTTGAACGAGCGATGTCAAACCACCGCAGAGCACAACTTGCTCACCGAACAAGTCGGTCTCGGTCTCTTCGGTAAACGTGGTTTCAAGAACGCCTGCGCGTGCGCCGCCAATTGCTTCGGCATACGACAACGCGATTGCTTTTGCTTTGCCCGATGCATCTTGTTCAACAGCAATCAGTGCTGGAACACCACCACCTTCGGTGTACGTACGACGCACCAAATGGCCTGGGCCCTTTGGAGCAATCATGATTACGTCGACGCCTTTTGGCGCTTGGATGCGATTGAAACGAATGTTGAAACCATGAGCGAATGCAATTGCCTTGCCCTCGGTGAGGTTTGGTGCAATGCTCTCTTCGTAAATTTTCTTTTGCTCGGTATCTGGCGCAAGAATCATGATTACGTCAGCAAATTTTGTGGCGTCAGCAATTGACATCACACGCAAGCCAGCACTTTCTGCTTTGGCTTTTGATGATGAACCATCGCGCAAACCAACAACTACATCAACACCCGACTCTTTGAGGTTGAGTGCATGTGCGTGACCTTGTGAGCCGTAACCAACAATGGCTACTTTCTTTGCGCGGATGATCGCCGGATCGGCATCTTTCTCGTAATAAATATTTGCGGCCATTAGTTTGCCTTTCCTTGTGTGTTTAGAGCTTTAGCTGCTTTGGTTGCTGTATCGAGTTTTGGAAGTGCAACGCGACCAGTGCGCTGCGATTCTGTAATCCCATATTGTCGCAGCAATTCTGTGAAATCGTCCAACTTTTCAGGACTTCCATCCAGGGAAACGATTACGGCATCAGCCCCAACCGAAAGAATGCGGCCCTCAAAGATGTTGACCAATTCGACGATTTCGGCGCGCTCTGTGCCACCCGCCTTAACGGTTGCGACCATGAGCTCGCGCTCGACCGACTTGCGGGGATCGAGCTCAGAAATGCGGACAACGTCAATCAACTTGAACAACTGCTTGACGATTTGCTCAAGAGGAGCCGATTCAACATCGACCACGATGGTGATACGGCTGTACTCGACTTGCTCGGTTGGCGCAACGGCCAGCGAAAAGATGTTGTAACCGCGACGGGCAAACAACGACGCAACGCGTGCAAGCACGCCAGGTCGGTTTTGCACAAGCACCGACAACATGTGATGTGTTGGTGCACTGCCGTATGGATTTGAGCCGCTCATTTGAGGAACTCCTTTCGACCGCTTTGTGATGGTGGCAACATGATGGCGTCGTTGGTGGTGCCCGGTGCGATCATCGGATACACAATTTCTCGTGCATCAACGCGGAAGTCGACAACAACTGGTCGATCATTAATCGAGTTTGCTTTGTCGATCGCTGCTTCGACTTCGGATGGATCATCAACACGAATGCCAACGCAACCCATTGCCTCTGCCCACTTGACATAGTTCGGAGTATCTGGCGACAAATACACCTCTGAGTAACGCTCGTCATAAAACATCTCTTGCCATTGGCGAACCATGCCGAGGTACGAGTTGTTGAGAATGCCGATCTTGACCGGAATCTTTTCGATTGATGCAGTGACCAACTCTTGTGCGGTCATCTGGAAACAACCGTCGCCGTCGATTGCCCAAACAGTTTTGTCTGGACGACCAACTTTTGCACCGATCGCTGCAGGAACCGAGAAACCCATGGTTCCTAAGCCACCCGAGTTGACCCATGTGTACGGCTCGTTGAAGCGCCAGTATTGACTCGACCACATTTGGTGCTGACCAACACCCGACACGAGGATCGTGCCTTCTGGTGCTGCATCACGCAATTTTTCTAAACAATATTGTGGCTTGAGTGGGCCACCTGGCTCACTTTGTTCGTACGTCAATGGAAACTGCTCTTGCCAACCGCTGACACGACTGCGCCATGGGTCTATGTTCGCTTGCGCTGTGCCGCCCTGCAGTAATTCTTGAATTGCCTTAACCATCTCTTCGATGACCAAGCGACAGTCACCGACGATTGGCACGTCAGGCTTGCGCACTTTGCCCTGCTCTGCTGGGTCGATGTCGACGTGAATGATTTTTGCATCTGGTGCAAAGCCATTGACTTTTCCTGTAACACGGTCGTCGAAGCGCGCACCAAGTGCGATCAACAAGTCACTCTTTTGCATTGCGGTAACCGCAGTTGCAGTTCCGTGCATACCTGGCATGCCCAAGCACAACGGGTGATCGTCCGGAAACGCGCCACGTGCCATCAATGTGGTGACAACAGGAATCTGTGTGAGTTCTGCAAGTGCGCGCAATGCATCAGCAGCACGTGCTTTCAGAACGCCACCACCGACATAGAGCACTGGACGCTCGCTACGCAAAATTAATTGCGCAGCCTCTTTGATCATGCGTGTGTGACCCTTGGTGTTTGGTTTGTAACCAGGAAGGCTGTCGGCGACTTCATCATCGGTTGGCCAATTCCAACTCATTGTGTTTTGCAAAACGTCCTTTGGAACATCGATGAGCACTGGGCCCGGACGACCCGTAGTTGCGATATGAAATGCCTGGCGAATTGCCATTGGCAAATCTTCTGCGCTCATAACAAGTTCGTTGTGCTTGGTGATGCTGCGCGTGATACCAACTGTGTCGCATTCCTGAAACGCATCAGTGCCAATTGCAGATGTAGAAACTTGACCGGTGATTGCAACCATCGGAATCGAGTCCATGAATGCATCGCACAACGGCGTCACCATGTTGGTTGCAGCAGGACCACTTGTGACCATGGCAACGCCTGGACGACCAGTGACGTGCGCATAGCCTTCGGCCATGTGGCCGGCACCTTGCTCGTGACGAACCAAGATATGGCGAATTGACGACTTGAGCAACGGGTCGTATGCAGGCAAGATGCAACCACCTGGCAGACCGAACATCACATCCACGTTCTCCATCTCGAGGCCGCGAATCAGTGCTTCAGCACCGGTGATCTTTTCACCGAGCTTTCCTGCTTTCGTTTGCTTGGATGTCATGTCTTTCTCCGTTTTTTAAACTTGTTTTTGGGGAATAAAAAAGCCTCCCTTGTGGGAGGCTTGGGCACACGCGGCGAGAGCCGGTGCGCCTATCTAACTACTACTACGACTTTTGTATTGAATGTGGCGGTTGCCTTTGTTTTGAACACGTCTTTCAGTGTGTCAGCACAAATGCCGTTCAGCAACCGATCTAAATCTTTTTAGTGCTTTTTGTTCTTTACAAACGGTGATTATGTGCCTGGACTGGCCTCGACCACCACTCGTCTGAGCAGATTGAGGCTTTGCCAGTGAGGGATTGCGCCAGCAGCCGAACTCCGCACAGTGGCCGGCAAAGCAATGGCAGAGACCACCCTAAACCTGAGGCCCGCAACCTTGCCCGCGAGGTATTTGCACACGCTTCGTGCTCGTTGCACATTGAGTCGACTTACCGTGCCGTGAGGATTGCTGGACGAATACGACGTGCACGTAACTACATCGCCACGCTTGAGGTTGTTTGAGTAGCGATCGAGTCGCTTGAGTTGCGTAGCGCTCAATGCCGACTTGTTGAGTGCAAACGGCTGAACGAGGAGCGACGGAATTGAGCGTGCAACAACGAGTTGCGGCACCACCGTTGTAGTGGTCGTAGTTGTAGTTGACGTAGTTGGCGCAACCGTTGTAGTTGGCGTAGTCGGTGCGACCGTTGTAGTTGTCGTGGTTGTTGAAGTCGTAGTTGGCGCGACCGTTGTCGTAGTCGTAGTCGTAGTCGTAGTTGTCGTCGTTACTGGGGTGATTGCAGAAAGTGCAAGCGCAGTTGCACTCGTGTTGACCACATTGAGCGCACTCACCCGAAACGAATACGACGTGTCATTCACAAGTCCAGTCACAGTTGCGCTGAGCGACATAGACACTCCGTCTTCAAACAACGACCACACACCAGAACCCTGCACCGAGTACTCAACGACGTAGTCAGTAACTTCCGAGCCACCATTGCTCGCAGGTGCGGCCCACGACAATGTTGCTTGCGTGTCGCCTGCAACTGCAACAACACTTTGTGGCGCAGTTGGTTCGGTAGCGATATTGACAGAGCTGCCAAGTGCAACAACGGCGAGCGCATCGCCCATCTCGTTGGGGCCTGCACCAATAGCAGCAATTCCGTTTGAGCCAAGTTGGCCACTTGATCCGTCGCCCCAACACTTGAGTGATGCGTTGTCGAGCACAGCGCACGTGTGCGTGCCACCGGCACTGACAGCAAGTGCAGTACGGCCAGCGCCAAGGGCAACTGCGGCGAGATTGTCGCCCATCTCACTTACACCATCACCCAAACTATTTTGGCTCCCGTATCCCAATCGACCGTTGGTGCCATCACCCCAACACTTCACCGTTGCGTTATCCAACACCGCACACGTGTGCGCAATACCTGCACTGATTGTGCGAACAGTGCGACCGGTACCAACATTGACAATGCCAAGTGAATTGCCCATCTCACCAGCACCGTCACCCAAGTTGGCAGTTGCACCAGAACCCAAACGGCCATTGCTTCCGAATCCCCAACACTTGATCTTTGCGTTGTCGAGAATTGCGCATGTGTGTGCATCGCCCGCGCTGATTGCAAGCGCAGTGTGGCCAGAACCAAAGTCGATTGCAAGTGTTGTTGCAACAGTTGCCAAACCCGAATGACCGATGTTGGTGATTGCGCCCTGACCAAGCTGACCAGAGTTTCCACGACCCCAACAGACCACCGATGCGTTGTCGAGAATGGCGCACGTATGGTTTGACCCGGCCGCAATGAATCGTGCTGAGCGACCAGCGGCGAATGCCACGGCCACCAACGAATCACCCATCTCGCCTGCACCATCGCCGATGGTTGCCGTTGAGCCGATGCCCAACTGGCCATAGGTACCCCGGCCCCAGCACTTGACCGAATAATTGTCGAGTAGCGCACACGAGTGTTGCGAACCAACCGTGATTTGCAGCGCTGTGCGGCCGGTGCCAAGCGCAACGGCAGGCAGCGAGTCGCCCATTTGCCCAGTCGAATCGCCTTTATTTGCCGTGCCGCCATATCCAAGTGCTCCAACAGCCCCATAGCCCCAGCACTTCACCGTTGCATTGTCGAGTAGTGCACATGTGTGTGCTGCGCCAGCCGAAATTGATCGCACAGTTCGACCGACGCCAAGTGCAACCGCGCTCGAAGTTGCAACACTCACACCAACACCGTCACCAATGTTGTCGATTGCTTCGTTTCCCAACTGCCCGTCTGCACCCATGCCAAAACATTTGACCGAGTTGTCGACGAGTACGACGCAAGTGTGATTGTCGCCCGATGTGATGTAGCGCATACGTGCTCGCGATTGTGTCGACACACCAGTTGCATCGATGAGCGCACCACCAGCGGTGTCGGCCCGTGCATCATGTGTGTTGTTCACACTGCAAAAAATGACTAACGCGATTGTTGTGAGTATTGCAACATGTTGTTTGCGCATGCAACCGAAAATATGCCCAGATAAAAACTGGCTACTGATTGTGCGCAACGAAATACATTTTTTAATGACGCGCCCAAGTAAGTGGATGACAGGAATATGTGTTAGGGGTAGCACTCACGAGTTTTTGCACCTACACTGCGAATATGGGAATTAAACCGACAAAAGAACAACTCACTGCGTTTCTTTCGGCGCCATCAAGTGGCCCGATCCACATGGTCAATTTGCTCAAGTTCAAGGCAAAGACATCTGACGACAAATCGGGTGAGGCCTCGTACAACAAGTACGGCGAAAACGTCATCAAGATGGTGACCGAGCGCG
>JBIKID010000127.1:0-2683 GCA_044361815.1 Ilumatobacteraceae bacterium
CGGCACAATTGCATTTGCTGTATTGATCGGACCAATAGTTGCGAAAACTCTTCCGCTTCTACAGATCCGACCAGCGAAAAAAACCGGTGTGCTTACCAGCTAACTAGTAGCGGTAGTTCTCCGACTTAAACGGACCATTGTGCGGAATGCCCAGGTAGTCCGATTGCTCGTCAGAAAGTTTTGTCAACACTGCTCCAAGAGCGCCAAGGTGTAACGTCGCGACTTTCTCGTCGAGCGCCTTTGGCAACACGTATACCCCCAGTGGGTACTTATCGGTGTGATTAAACAGTTCCATCTGAGCAATGACTTGGTTGGTGAATGAACAACTCATCACAAAGCTTGGGTGCCCTGTTGCGCAACCCAAGTTGACAAGTCGTCCTTCTGCCAACACGATCACTGCGTGTCCGTCTTGAAACGTCCACAAGTCAGTGCCGGCCTTCAACTCGTCGCGTGTTGCACCGCTCCGAGCAAGACCCGCCATGTCAATTTCATTGTCGAAGTGGCCGATGTTGCACACGATTGCGTTGTGCTTCATCCTTGCCATGTGATCAACAGTCACGATTGCTTCGTTGCCCGTTGCTGTCACAAACACATCAGCAGTTGAAACAAGAGCCTCGAGTGTGTTGACTTCATAGCCCTCCATCGCTGCTTGCAATGCATTGATTGGGTCGATCTCGGTCACCACAACGCGCGCACCTTGACCGCGCAAACTTTGCGCACAGCCTTTGCCTACGTCGCCATAACCACAGACCACTGCCAACTTGCCTGCCAACATCACATCGGTCGCACGGTTGATTGCGTCAATCAACGAGTGACGACATCCGTACAAGTTGTCAAACTTTGATTTGGTGACGCTGTCGTTGACGTTGATCGCAGGAAAGAGCAGTTCGCCCTTTTCGGCCATCTTGTAGAGGCGCTTTACACCAGTTGTCGTTTCCTCTGTAACACCCTTGATGCCTTTTGCCATCTTGGTCCACTTGTTGGGCTCGGATTTGAGCGAGCGTTGCAACAGTCCAAGCACGATTGCCAACTCTGGGTTTGATGCAGTAGTTGGGTCTGGAACAGCACCTGCTGCTTCGTACTCGACACCCTTGTGCATCAACATGGTTGCATCGCCACCATCGTCCAAGATCATGTTTGGTCCGTCGCCGTCTGGCCATGTCATCATCTGGTCAGTTGCCCACCAGTACTCTTCGAGCGTCTCGCCCTTCCATGCAAACACTGGAACTCCATTGGGTTCTTCAACCGAACCGTTTGGTCCGACGGCAACTGCTGCAGCTGCGTGATCCTGCGTTGAGAAAATATTGCAACTTGCCCAACGCACTTCTGCGCCAAGCTCGGTGAGTGTTTCAATCAACACCGCAGTTTGGATTGTCATGTGCAGCGAACCGGAAATACGCGCGCCCTTGAGTGGCTTTGTCTTGCCGTATTCTTTGCGCAAGGCACGAAGACCTGGCATTTCGTGTTCGGCTAGGTGAATCTCTTTGCGACCAAATGGTGCGAGGGATATATCGGCGACGCGAAAATCACGACGCTGGGCAAATGAAGTCATACAGGTTCCTTTGTTATGTGTATTAGTACGTGTACATGTACATGAGTGGAAGTCGATGGGCCCTGGCCAGCTGGCACGGGATTAGTTTGGCCCATCTAGAACATTCATCCTAGACGAAAACATCGATCTGGTTTAGTCAAACGCTTCGCGTTAGGCAAATGTTGGAGCGATGTGCTCTTGGGCAATTCGCTGTACGAGACCCTCGTGCTCAACCGCATCAACACTGGTTGCCTCATCAATCAACATCACAGGAATGCCCTCGACAATGTTGTATTTGCGCTGCAACCTTGGGTTATACAAAAACTCATCAGCCGAAAAGTAAAACAATGGACCTTTGTCTTGCGGGCAGGCCAGGATCTGAAGCAACTTTGTATCTAATGACATGACACTCATTGTATAGTCACTCCGCTATGCAGTGATGCTGGCAAGCAGCTCCACCACATGTTCGTCGCATTCATCGCGTGTAGATGCCTCAAGATTGAGTCGCAACAGCGGCTCCGTGTTTGACGCCCGAACATTGAACCACCACGAGCCGCAGTCAACAGTCAGTCCGTCCACTCGATCCTGCGAGTATGACGAGTAGTCGAGCGCAATTCGCTCAATAACAGCATTGATGTCTTTGACTGTTGTGTTAATTTCTCCACTCGACGCGTATCGCTCGAGAGGCTCACGCATTTGCGAAAGCGACTTGCCCGTATGGCACATCTCTCCCAAAACTCCCATCGTCGCAATCAAGCCGCTATCAGCGCGATAATTGTCGGCGAAGTAATAGTGACCCGAGTGCTCACCAGCGAAGACAGCACCAGTTTCTGCCATGATTTGCTTCATGAAGCTATGACCGTTTTTGGTTCGGATGCCTTTTCCGCCAAGTTCGGCGATCACTTCTGGCACCGCGCGTGAACAGATGAGGTTGTACAAAATAGTTGCACCAGGGTGTGTGCGCAAGAATCGTGATGCCAGTAGCGCTGTAGTTGTGCTGCCCGACATGCCTCGACCTTTTTCGTCCACCACAAACACTCTGTCGGCATCACCATCAAACGCGAGACCAACATCGAATCCGCCTGCAAGCACACGAGCTTGCAAGTCTCGCTGGTTTGCAGGTTGCAGTGGATCGGCAGGATGGTTAGGAAA
>JBIKID010000128.1:0-2660 GCA_044361815.1 Ilumatobacteraceae bacterium
ACTCGATCACCTTGCATACCTGGCTCGGTGAATGCAATTTCTAGCTCAACTGATGGTGGAATTTCAACGCTGACGATTTCGTCGCCATAACTCGCGATCATCGCTATTGCGTTCTCAATCAAGTAATCAGCTGCATCTCCGAGAGCTACGGGCTTGATTGTCAATTGGTCGTAGGTTACGTTGTCCATGAAAACGTAATCATCACCGTCTTTGTACAAGAACTGCATGTCACGCTTGTCAAGAATTGCTTGTTCAACTTTGATGCCAGCATTGAACGTGCGCTCCAGCATGTTGCCGGTGCGCAGGTTGCGCAACTTTGTGCGCACGAATGCTCCACCCTTACCAGGCTTTACGTGTTGAAATTCGACAACGGTGTACAACGTGTTATCGATGTTGAGGGAAACTCCGTTTTTTAGATCGTTCGTCGAGATGGCAGGCACAAAGACTCTTTCTGACTCAGGGTGAGGGTTTGGCTGGATGTTGCGGTTACAAGAATCAAATCCTCTATCCGCACACCTCCAACACCTACACGATAGACCCCAGGCTCTACGGTCACCACCTCACCACACTGCAAAGGCTCGATGAAGTCAGTGCGCACCCAAGGCATTTCGTGAATTTGCAGTCCGACACCGTGTCCGGTGCCATGAATGAAATCTGCCCCGTATCCAGCCTGCGTAATGATGCTGCGACATATCTCGTCAATCGATGCACCACTTACACCTGGCCGTACCGCCGACACTCCCTCACGTTGCGCATTGAGCACTAGATCATGTATTGCCGCAAGCTCTGGCGAAACTTGTCCAATCAAATACGTCCGAGTCATATCGGAGTGATAACCATCCACGAGGCCGCCAACATCAATCACAACCGAGTCACCCTCACGAATGATGGCGTCTGTTGGTCGATGATGGGGTTTGACCGAGTTAACGCCCGTTGCAACGATGGTTTCATAACTGGGACCATCGGCACCAAAACGCCGCATCTTGTACTCGAGTTCATCACGTACATCTCGTTCTGTTATCTCAAAACTCAAAGCATTTTCGAGCATCGTCTGAACTTCTGACAAAGCCCTATCCGTAGCGTGTGCAGCTAATTGCATTCGAGCAATCTCGGCTTCAGTTTTGACCCTACGCAACTGCTGAACCACACCATTTGTAGCAACGAACACACAAGAACATTCCGCAGTAATCATCCCAAAATTGAGCATCGTGATTTCGCTCGAATCAAAACCACAAGTACTCACACCTGCAAGCTCCCGTGAGAGTTGAGCAATCTGTAGAGATTGTGTCCTAGCTTCGACCACCCTCGCCGAAGCACCCGACAAACGAAGCTGATCAGTCGCTTGCTGTGTGTAGCGACCGTCGACAATCAGAACTGAGTCATTGCTCTTGAGCAACAGCATCGCAGTCGATCCGGTAAATCCTGTGAGCCAGCGAATGTTGTCCATGGAAACAACCAAAAGCGCGTTCACTCCAGATGAATCCTGCGCGATATCGAGAACTCGCTGCAATCGATCGGTTACCAATAACGGTGGCAACGTTGACAAAGCTGGTGAATGCGTCAAGTGCAAGACTTCAGAACTTCTCTAGTTGTTGTCAAGGTAGTGCGCAATTGCTTGCACACCAAGAACATAACTTTGCTGACCAAAGCCTGCGATGGTTCCGATCGCAACTGGCGCCACAACACTGGTGTGTCTCCACGACTCACGCGATTGAGGGTTCGAGATATGCACTTCTACCACCGGCCCATCAAAAGCATTAAGCGCATCGGAGATACTCCACGCATAATGCGTGAACGCACCAGGATTGATAATGATCGCAGAATATTGGGCACGGGCTTCATGAATTTTGTCGACCAACTCGGATGCACTGTTGGATTGAAATGCGTCCAACGAAAAACCAGCTGCGACAGCCGCCTTTGTAGCAACAGCAACATGGTCTTCTAGCGTCGCCTTGCCGTAAATTTCAGGCTCACGACTTCCAAGCAGGTTGAGATTGGGGCCGTTTAACAACAAAATCTTGATCGCACGAGCCATGTTCTTATCGTACTTCCATACGACTCAAGGCCTGAGTCACTGCTGCTGTCGCAACATCTGCAACGAGCTCAACACCATTCGGTCCATCCAGTACAAAAGTCAAACCATGCAGGGCCTTTTTGTCTGCCATCATCAATGCCATCAAGTCCTCTGCACGACAATCTCGGGGCAGCGCCATCGACAACCCGTAAGCACCCGCGACAACCTGCTGATGGTAAGCAACTCGTGCATCATCAATCCGTCCGAGTACATGCGCAAGATGTGCGGCAAAAATCATCCCAACAGCAACTGCCTCTCCATGGGCGATCTCGAAACCGGTTGAAATCTCGAGCGCATGGCCAAGTGTGTGTCCGTAGTTGAGTACGGCCCTCAAACCACCTTCTCGCTCATCACTAGCAACAATGTCGGCCTTAATCTGCACGCAGCGTGCAATTCGAGACGTACGATCCATCGCCAACAAATCGTCGCCAGTCAAAAAGTGATACTTCGCCATCTCTCCATAGCCACAACGCAATTCGCGCTCCGGCAATGTTGCCAAGGCATCGGTATCGCACAACACAGCATGCGGCTGCCAAAACGCTCCAACCAAATTCTTGCCTTCTGGCAAATTCACTCCGGTCTTCCC